>LNEA01000491.1 GCA_001464855.1 Rhizobiales bacterium Ga0077530 | reverse complement strand
CCGGGATCCTTCAGTTCGTGCAGGATGTGGCGATCGAGATCGGTCAGCAGCCCTTCCTGGTCGTCGGCCATGACGCGGTCGAGCCAGCGCGCGAACGTCGGCACGGGTGACAGCGTGACGAAGGTCTTGAGTTGCGGCTGCTCGCGCGCGAGATCTTCGACCACCTGTTTGATCAGGAAATTGCCGAACGAGATTCCTTTCAACCCCTCCTGGCAGTTGGAGATCGAATAGAAGACGGCGGTCGTCGGCGCCGGGCTCGCGCCTGCGGTCTTGCGCGCTTCGCCGAGCACCGAGTGGATGCTCCCCGGGATATCGCCCGTCAGCGCAACCTCGACGAAAATCAGCGGCTCGTCGACGAGCGACGGATGGAAAAAACCGAAGCAACGCCGGTCGGCGGGATCGAGGCGCCGGCGCAGGTCGTCAAAACCTTTGATCTCATGGACCGCTTCGTACTGGATCAGCTTCTCGAGGATGGCAGCAGGGGTCTGCCAGTCGATGCGCCGCAGAACGAGGAAACCACGGTTGAACCACGACTGCAGCAGATGCATGAGGTCGGTATCGAGCGCAGCAAGCGACGGCTCGGCCTTGGGCAGACGCAGCAGGTCGCGCCGCATGGCGACGATCTCGGCGGTGGCGCCCGGCGCGAGGTTGAGGCGGCGGAAGAATTCCTGACGTGGGCTCTCGACGGCCTTTTGCAGGGCTTTGAGTGTTGCTTCACTGGGTCCGGTCACATAGGCCGCCGCCGCCTGCTCGACCATCTGCTCATCCGGCTTGATGTGCTCGACGAGGTAGCGGAAGAAATCGCGCCGACCGTCGGCGTCGAGTTCACGGTACAGATCCAGGATGCGCCGCGCGATGGCGACGCCGGAGGCTTCGCCGCGTCCCGACATCAGCGCCGCCGACAGCGCCGTGATGTCCTCCTCGGGACCGCCACCGACGAGCGCACGCGGCAGGTACTGGCGGCCTTGCTCGGCCACCGAGCTGAGCAGTTCCTGCAGGAATGAGACATTGACGGCCACGCGGTAGTCCTCTCTGACTGAGGGTGTTCGGTTCGTCCAAGTATGCCCGATCCCGCAATACGGTTCCACGCCCGTCGCACGACGGTTTTGCTCGACGGCTCGGCACGGGCAAGCCATTCTGGCGCCAAACCAGAAACCTTTGCGCCCGGAGGAGAGCCGAATGTCCGAAACCTACGAGATCCTAGCCGTCAAGTACGGCGCCATGACGAACCGGACCCGAGCGGACAATTTCCTCCATCCGGACGATCACGCCGCGCCGATGCCGATCGACTATTTCGTCTTCGTGCTGCGCAACAAGAACCGCACGATCCTGATCGATACCGGTTTCGATCATAAGGAAGCCGCGCCTCGCGGCCGCAAGATCGACCTCGAACCCCGCGAAGCCCTGAAGCGCATCGGCATCGATGCCGAGAAGCTCGATACCTGCATCGTCACGCATCTTCACTACGATCACGCCGGCACGCTCGACCATTTCCCGGCCGCTCGCTTCCATCTCCAGGAGTCCGAGATGGCGTATGCGACGGGCCGCTGCATGTGCGATGTCGCCATGCGCGGGCCGTTCACCGTCGACCACGTTTGCGAGATGGTGAAGAGCGTCTACTCGGGCCGCGTCCAATTCCACGACGGCGACGGCGAAGTCGCCCCCGGCGTCACTGTCCACCACATGCCTGGCCATAGCAAAGGCATCCAGGCGATCCGCGTCATGACGGATCACGGGCCGGTCCTGCTCGCCTCCGACGTCGTGCACTTCTACGAGAACATCGAGAAGCGTAAGCCGTTCTTCATCAGCGTCGATGTCGAAGCAACGCTGCGCAGCTACGATCGGCTGGAGAAAATGGCGGGCGGCCTCACGAATGTCATCCCCGGCCACGACCCGCTGATCCTCAAGCGCTACCCCGCCTGGAAGCCCGAGACCGCCGGCACGGTCCACAAACTCGACGCGCCGCGGATCGGGTAGAGGGAAAAAAGCAAAAAAGGCGGGTGGGTCCGGGAGGGTGTCCCTCCCGGTCGGGGTGCGGGGCGGAAGCCCAGCGTCGCGAAGCGACCCATCGCACAACATTCGCGCCTTGCGGCGCGAGCAGGGCCGCGGGCCCTGCACCCGCGCGGGGGACACCCCCGCGCCCCCGCCTTTTGAGATTAAGAATTCAGCGCGCATTCTCCCCGAGGAACCGCAGCATCCGATCATTGGCGAGTTCTGGCTGTTCGACGTGGGTGAAGTGGCCGCTGTCTTCGGCTTTCTCGAGGGTGAAGTTGGTGAAGTAGTCGCTGAGCTTGTCCGAGAAGTCGAAGCGCAGGACCGGATCGTGCGCGCCCCAGTAGAAGTAGGTGGGCGCGGCGATTGGCGGGCTCGGCGCGGTGGCCCCCGCCGCGATCTGCGCGCGCAGTTTCGAAATGCCGACGTACCAATCGAATCCGCCCTGCAGGTTCCCGGGGCGCAGGAAATTGTCGACCCATTCCTCGAGATAGGGCTCGAAGGCTTCCTTCTTATGGCTCCAGTGCGTCAGGAAGTGGCGGAAGTAGATGCGGCACGCCTCGCGCGATGACCCGACGAGCGCGGCGGCGAAATCTTTCTGATTGAACTGCTGGTACCAGGTTTCGCGGAAGTGGCTGTAGTCACCCCACCGCTTTCCGATGCCCGGATAGGTGCAATTGAAGAAGAAGAGCGCGGCGACGCGATCGGGCGCGGCAATTGCGGTCTGTTGGGCGACGAACGACCCGACATCGTGGCTGACGACGGCGAAGCGGCTGAGGCCGAGGGCGTCGGCCAGAGCAAGTACGTCGGTGGCGAGCTTGTTGACGGGCGTGCCGTCGGGTGTGCGCGGTCCTTTGGTCACCGTGCGGCCAAAGCCTCGGAGATCCGGCGCGATACAGTCGAATCGCTCCGCCAGTACTGGCAGGTTATGCATCCACGCGCGATTGAACTCCGGCCATCCGTGCAGGAAGATGACCGGGAAGCCTTGGCCGGCGCGAGCATAGTTGATGCTGAGTTCGTCGGTTTCGACGGTCTTGCCGCTCCAGTCGACGTTCATGGCCCGCACCCCTTTCGTCCATCCGGCTTCATCGAGGATAGGGCGCACCAAGCTGTGGCGCAACGCAAGCGCGGTGCAAACGATTGCCCGCAGGGGCGAGGCGGCATAGTCTCGCGCAAAACAAGAGATTGCAGGCAATGGGAGGACGAGGATGACGTTGCGGTTTGGTATCCGTTTCGCATTGGGCGCGGTCACGGCAGCGGCGATGCTGTCGGCATGGCCGATGGTCGGCATCGCGCAGGACGTCACGCTGCGCATCCACCACTTCCTCCCTGCGCCGGCGCCAGTGCCGAAGAACTTCATCACGCCGTGGGCGGAAAAGGTCACCAAGGAAGCCGGCGGCAAGCTCAAGGTCGAGGTCTATCCGTCGATGCAACTCGGCGGACGGCCGCCGGCGCTGATCGATCAGGCGCGTGACGGCGTCGTCGATATCATATGGACGTTGACGGGCTATACGCCGGGCCGCTTCCCGAGGACCGAGGTGTTCGAACTCCCCTTTATTGCGGCGAGCGCGGAAGCAACCAGCCAAGCTGCGTGGGAATTCTACGAGAAGTACCTCAAGAAGGAATTCGAGAGCGTCCACGTCATCGCCGTCCATGTCCACGGCCCGGGGCTGCTGCATGTGAAGGGCAACGGCGTGCAGAAGCTCGAGGACTTGAAGGGGCTCAAGTTGCGCGGGCCGACGCGGCAGGCGACGGCTCTGTTGGCCGCACTGGGCGCGACACCGGTCGGCATGCCGGTGCCGGCGATGCCGGAGGCGCTGTCCAAGGGTGTGATCGACGGGACGGTGATCCCGTGGGAGGTGACGACGCCGCTCAAGGTCGCCCAACTCGTGCAGTCGCACACCAATTTCACCGGCAGCCGCGGCCTCTATACGAGCTTCTTTGTGTTCGCCATGAACAAGGCGAAGTACGACGCGCTGCCGGCTGACATCAAGAAGGTGATCGACGCCAACAGCGGCATGTCGGCATCGAAGTGGGTTGGCCGTGTCATGGATGAGGGTGACGCGCCCGGCATCGTGGCCGCACAGGCGGCGGGCAACAAGATGATCACGCTCGACGTGACCGAGACGGCGCGATGGAAAGCCGCTGCGGCGCCGATCGCGGAGGCATGGGTGAAGGAGATGACCGCCAAGGACCAGCCGGCAGCCGCGATGCTGCAGGACGCCAAAGCGCTGATCATCAAATACGCGGGTGCTGAATAGGCGCGTCGTAGCGGGAGCGGGGGATAGCATGCGTGGCATCGCGCCGGCTGCCGAGGCGGCGGTCGGTCGGGTCATTGAGGCCTTGGCGCGGTTGCTTGCGATCGCGGGTGGGCTCGTGCTCGTGGCTCTGGCGCTCATGGCAGTGATCTCGATCGTGGGACGGGCGCTGTCAAAGTTCGGGCTCGGCCCCGTGCCCGGCGATTTCGAATTGATCGAAGTCGGCTGCGGCGTTGCCGTCTGCGCCTTCCTCCCGTGGTGTCAGTTCCGCCGCGGGCACGTGACCGTCGACGTGCTGGAGCCCTATTTGTCCGGGTGGATTTGGGCGGCGCTGGCGGTCGCTGGCAACGTCGCGATGACCGTGGTGGCGGCGATTGTGGCGTGGCAATTTTGGCTCGGTTTCCGCGACAAGCTCGCGTACGGCGAGACCAGCATGATCCTGCAGATGCCGGCGTGGTGGGGATATGCGGCGGGCTCGATCGCTGCTCTCGTGTTCCTCATAACGTGCGCCTACACGGTCTGGCGCAGCCTCAACGAGGCGATCGCCGGTGCCGGTGACACCCCCAACGCGAGCACCCATTGATGAGCGGCGCCGCGCTGGCAGTAACGGGGTTTGTCGTGGCGCTCGGTGCCATGTTTCTGCGTGTGCCGATCGGCGCGGCGATGCTGCTGACGGGGCTCTGCGGCACTTGGATCGTAACGGGTTCGATGATTCCCGCGCTGTCCGCGCTGAAAACGCTGACGTTCGATACCTTCTCCAGTCATTCGTTATCGATCATTCCCCTGTTCCTGCTGATGGGCCAGTTCGCGACGCGCTCCGGGCTGTCGGACGCGCTGTTCCGCGCGACCGCTGATTGGGTCGGCCATCGTCGTGGTGGTTTGGCGATCGCGGCCGTCGGCGCGTGTGCGGGTTTCGGCGCGGTGTGCGGCTCGTCGCTCGCGACGGCGGCGACGATGGGGCAGGTGGCGCTGCCGGAGTTGCGTCGTAACGGTTACAGCGGTGCACTGGCGACGGGCGTGCTTGCGGCCGGCGGCACGCTCGGCATCCTCATTCCGCCGTCGATCATCCTCGTCATCTACGCGGTGCTGACCGAGCAGAACATCGTGAAAATGTTCATGGCCGCGATGATACCCGGCATCGTCGCCGCGCTCGGATATGTGGTGACGGTCGCGATCATCGTGCGCGTATCGCCCTCGTCGTCCGGCATGCTGCCGCGCAAGACGATGGCCGAGCGGTTTGCCTCCCTGCGGGGCGTCTGGCCGGTCGCCGCGATCTTCGTGCTGGTGATCGGTGGCATCTATGCCGGCTGGTTCACGCCGACCGAGGGGGCCGCTGTCGGCGCGGTCGCAACCGGCCTCTACGCGCTCGCGACAGGTCGTCTCGATTGGCCGACGCTCGTTACGTGCGCGCTCGAGACGGCCTCGGCAACCGCGATGATCTACTTCGTCATCCTCGGGGCGGCGGTCTTCAACACGTTCCTCGCGCTGACACAACTTCCGCAAGCGGCCTCGCGCCGCTGGTCATCCTGACGCTGATCCTCGTGTGCTACCTGCTGCTCGGCTGCGTCATGGATTCGCTTTCCATGATGCTGCTGACGATCCCCGTCTTCTTCCCCGTCGTGATGGCGCTCGATTTCGGTCTGACACCCGAGGAGACAGCGATCTGGTTCGGCATCCTCGTGCTGATCGTCGTCGAGGTCGGGCTGATCACGCCACCCGTGGGGCTCAATCTCTTCATCATCAACTCGATGGCGCCCGGCGTTCCGCTCAGCGACACCTACCGCGGTGTGCTGCCGTTCGTCGCGAGTGACATCGTGCGGACGGCAATTCTCGTCGCCTTCCCCGCGATCACTCTTTGGCTTGTGCGGGTCGCCTTCTGAACTCGCGTTTGCCCAGTCAGTAGGTGGCGAACATCGCTTGGATTTGCGCGGGATCGCGCGTCCGGGTCAGCGCGAGCGCCAGCAGGATGCGCGCCTCCCGCCTCGCGCAGTTTCGCCGGCGCGAAGACTCGTCCAGAGCCCGCGCGGCTCGACATCGCAACGACGACACCCGCTGCGACGGCTTCCTTGAATGCATCGGTCTCGGCGGGGGCGAGCAACCCCGGGGCGAATGCGGCGCCGATGATGCCCTGCGCGCCAGCTGCAATGAATGCCCGTGTCGCCGTGCCGTCGTTGCCCGCATAAGAGTAGGCGATGTCGACGCGAGGCAGGGCGTCAAGTCCGCGAATGTCGAACTCGGTGTCGGGCACCGCGCGGCGGATCGGGCGGCGGTAGAAGGCGATACGATCGCCGTCGGCATGGCCGAGGACGCCGAAATCCGGGCTGCGGAACGTCTGCAGCCGGCCGGTCGACGTTTTCGTCACTTCGCGCGCGCACTGGATCTCGTCGTTGAGGCAAACGAGGACACCCATGCCGCGCGCGTCGGGTGCTGCTGCCGTTCGCACCGCATTGACGAGGTTGAGGCCGGCGTCGGTCGAGAGCGCACTCGCCGGGCGCTGGGCGCCGACGAGCACGATCGGGACTGCGACCTTGGCGGTAAGCGAGAGGGCGTAAGCCGTTTCTTCGAGGGAGGCCGTGCCGTGCAGAACGACGATACCGGCGAGGTCCGGATGATCGGCGACGGCTTTATCGGCCGCGAGCACCAGCGCTTTCCACTCGGGGAAGCCGACCGCGGTCGAGGGCACGGCTTTGAAACGGATCGGGATGACCTCGGCAACGCTCGCGACTTCCGGATAGCGCGCGACGAGCTCATCGGCTTCGAGCATGTGGCCCGACGAGGTGTACTCGGTGAGGTCGAGCGGGCCGATGCCGCTGATCGCGGTGATCGTGCCGCCGGTGCCGATGACGGCGACTTTCGGTTTCGTTGTCATGATGGCTTCCTCGACCACAGCGTCCGCTCAAACGAAACGGGGCGGACCCTGCGATCCGCCCCATCCCGAAGTTGTGTCGTGTTATTTGGCAGAAATCAATGCGCCAACCCGGCTGGTGCGGGCGGGCCGGCTGCCCACACGTAGACGCAGGCGAACAGGAACAGCCAAACGACGTCGACGAAGTGCCAGTACCAGGCAGCGGCCTCGAACCCGAAGTGCTGCTTCGGCGTGAAGTGGCCCTTCAGCGCGCGGAACAGGCAGACGGCAAGGAAGATCGTTCCGATCAGCACGTGAGCGCCGTGGAACCCCGTCGCCATGAAGAACGTCGCGCCGTAGATGTGGCCACTGAAGTGGAACAGCGCGTGTCCATACTCGTAAGCCTGCAGCGCCGTGAACAGCGCGCCGAGGGTTACGGTCAGAGTCAGGCCCCAGATCAGCCCCTTGCGGTTGTTCTCGAGCAGCGCGTGATGCGCCCACGTGACCGTCGTCCCCGAGAGCAGCAGCACCAGCGTGTTGACGAGCGGCAGGCCCCAAGGATCGAAAGTCGCGGTGAAATTCTCCGACGGCTTAGGCGGCCAGATCCCGCCGGTGAGCGCATTGCGCTCGACCATGCCGATCAACTCTTTGCTGTTGCCGAGCGGCTCCACCGCGCCAGGGAACAGGGACGCGTCGAAGAATGCCCAAAACCAGGCGACGAAGAACATCACCTCCGAGGCGATGAACATGATCATGCCGTAGCGCAGATGGATCTGCACGACCGGCGTATGGTCGCCCGCGTGCGCCTCCTTGATCACGTCTCGCCACCACATGAACATGGTGAAAAGAACACCCATCACGCCTAGGCCGAAGAGCCACGAGCCCTTGATGCCGAACACCCCGGCGCCACCGTTCATCGACTTCATCCAGGCGATGGCGCCGATGGCGAGAACGAGTGCCGCCGCCGAGCCGACGATGGGCCAGGGGCTCGGGTTGAGCAGATGGTAGTCGTGATGTTTCGCGTGCGCGTCGGCCATACCGCTAAAGCTCCCTTATCCCCGTCTCGTCCTCAGCCGCGTGCGGCGCGACCTTCTCGTTCCCATGACGCGTCGACCACCGTGAGGTGGCCGCGTGCGCGATTGCTATCCTCTCGTGCCCGCTTCCGGCTTGCCGGTCGGGTCCTTGGCCTTGCCAGTGTCCGCGCGGGCGGCTGCCGGCTTTTTAACTTCGTAGAAGGTATATGACAGCGTCACCGTCGTGAGCCGCGAGGCATCGATGTCCTTCACGATCTCCGGATCGACGAAGTAGCTCACCGGCATGTCCATCGATTCGCCCGGTTCCAGCCGCTGCTCGGTGAAGCAGAAGCACGCGAGCTTGTTGAAATAGATGCCGGCCTGCTCGGGCGTGACATTATAGGTCGCGGAGCCGACGATTGTCCGGTTTGACCGGTTGGTGACGCGGTAGAAGGCGAGGCCGTTTTCACCGATATGGAGCGTCTGCGGCTCGGAGACCGGCGCGAAGTCCCACGGCAGCCCGTCGCCGACGTTGGCGTCGAAGCGGACCGTCATCGTCCGCTCGAGGATCGAGGACGCGGGCTTCTCGGCCCGCTGCGTGGTGCCGCCGAACCCGGTGACTTGGCAGAACAGCGCATATAGAGGCACCGAAGCGTAGGCGAGACCCAGCATTGCGGCGCCAACGGTTGCGCAAACGAGCGCGACACGGCGGTTGCGCGCGCCCATCGCCGCTTCCGCGCTCATGCTGTCCGCCTTGTCGCCCGTCACGCTCATCGCGTCGCCAGTCTCCTCAATTCCGCTTCTAACCACCCGCTGCTCACATCGGCCTGTTCAGCACATTGCCGCCAAGGCGCACGAGCGTCGCGATGTAAAACAAAAGCACCATCGCTCCGAGCGCCAGCGCGATCGCGATGGAGCGCATACG
This sequence comes from Rhizobiales bacterium Ga0077530, assembly GCA_001464855.1. Classification (GTDB taxonomy): domain Bacteria; phylum Pseudomonadota; class Alphaproteobacteria; order Rhizobiales; family Hyphomicrobiaceae. The sequence continues at coordinate 4,269 of LNEA01000491.1, read as the reverse complement.
CTTTCGGCGCTGTGCCTCCCGATCTTCATGCTCGCCCACATGCACTCCCTGGCCTGCGCAATCGTCAGCCTGTCAGGCCGGCCGCCACGCGCTCGACGAGCAGCACAGCGAACAGTCCGAACAGATAGAGGATCGAGAACGCGAACAGCCGCTTCGCAACCCGGATTTGTTCCGCCTCACCTTCGGCGCGCCAGAGGCGCAGCGCGAGAGCGAGGAACATCGCACCAAGAACCGTCGACGCGATCCCGTACGTGATGCCGCCAAGGCCGATCACGGCCGGCACCACAGCAAGCGGCACCAGAAGGGCCGAGTAGATCACGATCTGGCGCCGCGTTTCCCGCTCGCCGGCGACAACCGGCAGCATCGGCACACCGGCGCGCGCGTAATCGCCCGACCGGAACAACGCCAGCGCCCAGAAGTGTGGCGGCGTCCACATGAAGATGATCGCGAACATGACGATGCTTTCGAGGCTCACGCCTCCCGTCACGGCAGCCCACCCGATCATGGGGGGAAAAGCACCGGCGGCGCCGCCGATGACAATGTTCTGAGGCGTCCGCCGCTTGAGCCACATCGTGTAGACGACGACGTAGAACGCAATCGTCAACGCGAGGAGTGCGCCGGCAACCCAATTGACCAGCACGCCGAGCGTCAGCACCGACCCGACCGACAGAACCATGCCGAACGAGAAAGCTTCCTCCGGCGTCACGCGGCCCTTCGGGATCGGTCGTGACGCAGTGCGCTGCATCCGCGCGTCGATGTCGGCGTCGTACCACATGTTGAGTGCGCCCGACGCACCGGCGCCGACCGCGATCGCGAGAAGCGCGATGGCTGCCAACGCGGGATGCAAGGGGCCGGGTGCGACGACGATGCCGACCAGTGCCGTGAAGATCACGAGCGACATCACCCGTGGCTTCATCAGCGCCACGAAGTCGCCGACGCTGCCGCCTTCGACCTCGGTGAGGCCGTCGCGGACGTAGGGTGCGATCGTGTCGGTCATGGCGCGGCCGGCTTCCAGTCTTTTCGACTCAGTATGTGCGGCTCAGTGGTGATCGGTGGCTTTGATCCGCGGCAGCGTCTCGAAGCTGTGGAATGCGGGTGGCGACGTCAACGTCCACTCGAGCGTCGTTGCGCCTTCACCCCACGGATTGTTGCCGGCCTTCTTCTTCATGATGAAGTAGGCGTGGAACATACCGATGAGGAAGATCAGCGTCGCAACGGCGGTCATGTAGGAACCATACGACGAGATGCGGTTCCAGTCGGCGAACGCATCGGGGTAGTCGACGTAGCGGCGCGGCATGCCGGCGAGGCCGAGGAAATGCTGCGGGAAGAAGAGCACGTTGGCGCCGATGAAGGTGAGCCAGAAGTGCACCTTGCCGATCGTCTCATTGTACATGTAGCCGCTCATTTTCGGGAACCAGTAGTACCAGCCCGCGAAGATGGCGAAGACGGCCCCGAGCGACAGCACGTAGTGGAAGTGAGCGACGACGTAGTAGGTGTCGTGGAGAGCGCGGTCGACACCCGCGTTGGCGAGCATCACGCCGGTGACGCCGCCGACCGTGAACAGGAAGATGAAGCCGAGCGCCCACATCATCGGGACCGTGAAGCGCAGCGATCCGCCCCACATCGTGGCGATCCACGAGAAGATCTTCACGCCGGTCGGCACGGCGATGACCATCGTCGCGAAGACGAAGTAGGCCTGAACATTCACGCCGATGCCGGAGGTATACATGTGGTGCGCCCACACGACGAACCCGACGAGGCCGATCGCGACCATGGCGTAGGCCATGCCGAGATAGCCGAACACGGGCTTTCTCGAGAAGGTCGAGATAATATGGCTGACCATGCCGAAGCCCGGCAGGATGAGGATGTACACTTCGGGATGGCCGAAGAACCAGAACAGATGCTGATAGAGCAGCGGATCGCCGCCGCCGGCCGCCGAGAAGAAGGTCGTGCCGAAGTTACGGTCGGTGAGCAGCATCGTGATCGCGCCGGCGAGAACCGGCAGCGACAGCAGCAGCAGGAACGCCGTCACAAGCACCGACCACACGAACAGCGGCATCTTGTGGAGCGTCATGCCCGGCGCGCGCATGTTGAAGATGGTGGTGATGAAGTTGATCGCGCCGAGGATCGAAGAAGCGCCGGCGATGTGCAGCGACAGGATCGCGAAATCCATCGCCGGGCCAGGCTGGCCGGAGGTCGAGAGCGGAGCGTAGATCGTCCAGCCGCCGCCGACGCCGTTGCTGCCCGGTGGGCCTTCGACGAACATCGACAGGATGAGCATTAGGAAGGCCACTGGAAGCAGCCAGAACGAGATGTTGTTCATGCGCGGGAACGCCATGTCCGGCGCACCGATCATCAGCGGCACGAACCAGTTGCCGAACCCGCCGATCATCGCCGGCATGACCATGAAGAACACCATGATCAGGCCATGGCCGGTGACGAAGACGTTGAACACGTGCGGATCGGTAAAGATCTGCATGCCCGGCTCCTGGAGCTCGAGCCGCATCATCACCGACAGGAAGCCACCGACGATCCCCGCCATGATGGCGAAGAGCAGGTACAGCGTCCCGATGTCCTTGTGGTTGGTCGAAAACAGCCAGCGATTGAAGAACGTCGGCGTATCGTGGTCGTCGTGGCCGTAGCCCGCGTGGTCCTTGGTCGCCATCTCTGCTTCACCCCGGCTGGATCGTGATCTTTGTTTTCTTAGCGGGTGCCGGAAGGGCGCTCGCCGCGTCCTTCATGGCATCCGTTGTTGGTGGCGAACCGCCACCGTATTCTAGCGTGTCGGCGCCGAAGCCACCTTCTGGCCGACATGCTGAAGCGCCGTGCGCTCCTGGATTTCCTGCACCTTCTTGCGATCGCGCGCCTTCACAGCCTCGGTCCACTCGGCGAAGACTGCATCCGACACGACGCGGATCGCGAGCGGCATGAACGCGTGGTCCTTGCCGCACAGTTCGGAGCACTGGCCGTAGAACACGCCTTCCTGGCGCGCCTTGAACCATGTGGCGGTCACGCGACCGGGTACGGCGTCGACCTTGGAGCCGAACGACGGGACCGTCCAATTGTGGATCACGTCACTGGCCGTGACGAGTACGTGCACGACCTTGTTGACCGGCACGAAGATCTCGTTGTTCACCGAAAGCAGGCGCGGCGCCGGGATGCCCTTCTTGATGAGCGCGGCGCGCTCTTCGTCATTCAGCATCACTGTCGTAAAACTGAAGCCGCCCTGATCGGGATAGGAGTGAGTCCAATTCCACTGGTTGCCGGTGGCCTTGATCGTCAGATCAGGCTTCGGGAAATTGTACTGCGCGTAAAGAAGCTTGAACGACGGTACGGCGATCGCGATGAGCACGAGCACCGGGATCACGGTCCAGGCGACTTCGAGGAGCTGATTGTGCGTCGTCGTCGAGGGCTTGGGGTTCCGCTTCTCGCTGAACGTGTACATGACGTAGATCATCAGCACGAGCACGAAGGCGGCGATGCCAATGATGATCGGGTTGACGAGGACGTTGTGGAACCAGTTGATGGCTTCCGCCATGTCGGTCGCCGGGTTCTGCAAACCCATCTGCCAGTGAGATGGCTGGCCGGTGCCGGCAACCGCTGCCGTCGTGAGGCCTGACCCAACCACGCCGGCCCCAACCAGGCCGACGCGCGTGGCCCACCCGAAGCCGCTCTGACCGTTTCTCATTCCCATCCGCTCCCAGCCTCAGCCCCTGGCCCGTCAGACCTCGCGGCATCCGACCGCCGCACCATAGATCCGACACGATCGTCACCCGTTACGATGACGTTATAACTCCACATTGGAATGCCTCAAGCGCGCAAACTACCGCAGCAGCATATGCCGCGCACTAATTTGCACGGAAATCGACCATCCGGTCAGCCGATAAGTCTGGTGTGGCCGACGCGCTGGCGACGTGGACATTCACCTTGCCATCCAATCCCTAGCTCAGTGCTGAAGTGCAGGCGAGAGGCGCGCGCAGGTCGGCCGCTGCGGCATTTCGCGGCACACTGACGCAGAAAAAAGCCAACGCCGGTTTGCGCGCCCAGGGCGGTGTCACGCGGGTCCGCGCCGAGTGGCTGCGATGACGGCAGCACGCAGTTCGGCCAGCCCCTGTTTCTTCTCCGACGAAGTGGCAAGCACCGTCGGCATGGCGGCCGGGTGGGTGACGATGAGTTCTTGCGTTGCAGCAATCGTTCGTTCGAGCGCCAGCGGCGTCAGCTTGTCGGCCTTGGTCAGGACGATCTGGAAGGAGACGGCTGCCCCGTCGA
>LNEA01000490.1 GCA_001464855.1 Rhizobiales bacterium Ga0077530 | reverse complement strand
TGCTCGTCTTTGCTCACGGTGCTCATGTACATATCCGTTTCTGTTGGGCGTCGGTTATTTTGACAGCCGGCCGGGCTCGGGTCGAGGGGACTTGCCGGTGGATGGCCAGAGTTTGTCGAGAAGCTCGCGAACCGCGCCGCCAAAGGGACGGAAGACGAAGGTGACGCGGTGCGCGCCGGGAGGGACCGCGACGGCGCGGAACAGGACATTGGCGCGCAGGATGGGGGCGGGTACGCCATCGATATCGGCGACCCACCACGGATGCCAGATGTCGTTGAGCACGACGAAGCCACCGTCGGGGCTGTTGGCATCGAGAGCGATGCGTGTGTTGGCATACGATGCGATCGCAACTGTGCCGGGCCGCCGAGAAGTGCTGGCCGGTGCCGTTTCGTCGAGCAGAACCGTCGTGTGGAAATCGATGTCGGGCCAGTTGCCGTCGGCGAGAAGTTCCTCGAAGTCGGCAGGCGCCGCGCGCGTCGCGAACAGAACGCGGGGCAATGCGCTGGTGTTTTCGTAGATCCAAGCGCCGTCGGTCTGACGGACCAGGGGAAGCGCGCCGGTGGCGAGGCGCTTGTCGATCACGTGGATGTCCGCGAGCGGCGAGCGGTAGGATGGCATGAGCGCCGAAAACTTGCGCTGGTCGGGGAGGCCGACATGATCCTGCGCGCCGGTCGCCCGCGTATAGTCGTCGAGGCGCACAGGATTGTAGCCGAGCGTGTTTTCGAGCCGATGCGTCATGCTCGCATTGGGCCAATGGAAACCGAGGCCGGCGAGTTCGACGCGATCGCGGCGCGTGGCGCTGCGGCTTTCCGCAACGCGGGCCTTGAGCCAAGTGATGGTCGGATTGCGGCTCGCGGGTTCGAGAACTTCGTAGTTGGCTGGTGGCAGCGCTGAGGATCCGTTGTTGCCGTTGTTGTAGGCGAGATCGGCAGCCGTGAGCGTGGCGAATGTCAGCGCGACGAGCGTCGGCTGCACCACGAGTCGCGAGCGCCCCCACACGATAAGTGCAGCGGCGATAGTGAATGTGCCGGCAGCCAGCGCCAGCGGCCAGAGGAGGCGCGGTACGCGGTTGAGCCAAACGCCGAGGCCTATGGTGGTGGCGGCAGCGATGGCGCAGAGCGCGAGGATGATGGCGACGTGGGTACGACTGGCCTTGACCCACGGCGCGGCGAACATCCGATGCGTCATGTACCCGGCGAGAACGCCGAGCAACGCGCCAATCAGAAACACGGCATCGGCGGGACGCCGATAGAGACTGACACCCGGAGCGATTTCGTAGATCGCGCGGAAGGCGGGCGTGTAGGAGCCGAGCGCGTAGAGCAGCATCACGATGAGCGCGAACGTGAAGAAACGGATCTCGCGGTCCCAAAGCTGGCGCCCGAGCACACCCATCGCCACCAGCAGGAGCGGCAGCGCGCCGACGTACAACTCGCCGACGTTCTGCGCGATGTAGAGTTCGACGTACGGCCACGCAGGGCTCGGAGGCCCCCAGTATTGGCCCATTCGTCCAGACGCGCCAAAAATGTCAGGTGCCAGGAGGGTCAGCAACAGAGCGGGATGCAGGGAGCCGCCGCCGGCACCGGCGTAGTCGATCTCCGGTCGATTGGAATCCGCTGCAAGGAGTGCCGTCATCAAGATTGGCATGACGATGAGTGCGGCGCCGACGATCGCGCCAACCGCGAGCGGTAGAATCGCACGGCGCAGCGCGCGTACCGGCGCATCCTCACGCGCCAGAAGCCAGACGGCATAGGCGGCGACCAGGTAGATCCCGAGCAGCGCGACCTGATCTCGGCCGAGAATGAGGAGCGCGGCCGCCAGACCGGCCAGTGCGCCGTTGACGATCGACGCGCGGGAGATCGCGCGGTCGACGAAGAGGAGCGTCCACGGCAGATAGGCGAGGCTCAAGACCTGGCCGATGTGCTGCATCCGCCACGCCATCGCGGCGCCGAAGCTGAATACCAGCGCCGCAATGAGCGCACCCGCCCAGTGCCAGCCGCGATCACGAAAGTAGACGATGATGCCGATGCCACCCGCGGTCATCGCCGCAAGTACGGTCATGTCGATTTCCCATGCACTCGGATCGGCATTGGTGAATGCGAGCAACAGAAAGGGTGGCGAGAAGATCATCGATTGCGGATCGGCGATCTGCGGCTGGCCCGCGAAGACGTAAGGATTCCACCAGGGCCACTGGCCGCGCGCGAGACTTTGCGCGAGGAACTGGATCTGGGGCTGGAAGTGCGCCTTGGCATCCCACGGAATCGTTGCAGCGCCCGAAATCCATTTCCAAGTCATCCCCACGAACAGGAGCACAAACGCCGCGACGATCGGCGAGAGCGCCCAATCCCCGACGGGCTTGCTGGTCGTCGTCGTCGCCCATTCGGACGTGCGAAGTCGGTTGGACGGCATATATTGGCGCTCGCGGGCGTGATGGCAGAGGATCTCGCTGGCAGAAAGCGTGCCTGAGGGCCGTGGTCAAGGGCAGCGTCGGGCTGACGTCAAACAACCGCGCCGCGCGCGAACGACGCTTGCCCTTGGGTGTGCCCACTCGGTACGCTGCCGGCCGATCCGAAATTGTTCGCACCAGGGGTATAGGAATGCGGCTGACCGTCGAGGGACGCGAGATCTACGCCGGGACCGGCGGCCGGCCGTTCGATCCGAGCCGGCCGGTGATGGTCTTCATCCATGGTGCGGGTCTCGATCATACGTGCTGGCAGCTTCAGAGCCGGTGGTTCGCATGGCATGGCTGGTCGGTGCTGGCGGTGGATCTGCCGGGGCATGGCCAGTCTGAAGGGCCGCCGTGCGACCAGATTGCCGGCATGGTGGCGTTCGTCGAAGCGCTGCTGGCGGCCGCGGGCGCGCCACGCGCGGCTTTGGTCGGCCATTCGATGGGCGCGATCATCGCGCTCGAAGTCGCGGCAAAGCGCGCCGACATGGTGTCGCACCTGGCGCTGCTCGGTTCCGCGTCGTCGATGGCGGTGCATCCCAATCTGTTGCGCGACGCGCGCGAGAACCCTGCTGTGGCCTATGACACGATGACCGGTTGGTGCCACAGCCCGCCGGCCAAGCTCGGCGGCAACACCGCGCCGGGGCTCTGGCTGACCGGTGGTTCACGGGCGCTGTTCGGGCACAGTCCGGAGGGGGCGCTGGCCGTCGATCTCGCGGCGTGCAACGCGTGGCCCGGCGGCGCCGAGCCCGCCGCGAGGGTGCAGTGTCCGACGCTGTTCCTGTCGGGCGCCAACGATGTCATGACGCCGGCGCGCAAGGCCGCGGAACTTGCCAAGCTCATTCCGCAATCGAAAAGCGTGACGCTCGCGGGTTGCGGGCACATGATGATGTCCGAGCAGCCCGATGCCGTGCTCGACGCCCTGATCGCACACCTGGGCGCCGCATAAACCTCCGCCGCGCTCGCCTGCATTTTCAGTCTCAGCCGCCTCTAAAGGATCGAGCCGCCATGCCTAAGCCAACCTCTGCCTTGTCGCCGAATATCTCGCGCAGACGCACGGTGACAAAGCCGTCCGCGCGCGGCAAGGGCGGCATCGTCGTGACGCAGAACCGGATGGCATCGGGAGCCGGCGCGCGCGTGCTCAAAGCGGGTGGGCACGCGGTCGATGCGGCGGTTGCGGCATCGTTCGCCATCGGCGTTGTCGAGCCATGGATGAACGGCATTGGCGGCGTTGGGGCGATGCTGGTGTACGAGGCGAAGACCGGCAAGATCCGCGCCTTCGACGGCGGCGGGCGCAGTCCGAAATCGTTGAAACCGTCCGACTTCGAGCTGACCGATCAGGCCGACGCCGGCAACATGTTCGGCTGGCCGATGGTGAAAGGAAACATCAATACTGTCGGACCCAAGGCAGTGATCGCCCCGACGCAGCCGGCGCTTCTGGCGCTGGCGCATAAGCACTACGGCACCAAGCGCTGGCGCGATCTCGTCACCCCGGCGGTGAAGATGGCCGAGGAGGGCCTCGCGGTCGATTGGCATACCGCCGTGAACATCACGGCCGCGCTGAAGGATCTCCAGAGAGATCCGGGCGCGCGCGAGCGATTCCTGATGAACGGACTGCCGCCCTACGTCGCGGTGCCGATGGATCCGCGACCGATGGTGCGGCTCCCGAGTCCAGCGCTTGCAAAGACGCTCAAAGCCATCGCCGCCGATGGCGCCGGCGTTCTCTACAAGGGCGCGTTGGCGAAATCGATCGCGGACGACGTGCGCGGCATGGGCGGCTATCTGTCGGAAGACGACCTTGCGGCGGTCGCACCGCCGGAGCGCGAGCCACTCAAAATTTCGTATTCCGACAGAACGATCCACGTCCTGCCGGAGCTGAATGGCGGCCCGACGCTGGCTGTCGCGTTTCGCGAACTGCAAAAGCTGCGCAAGAAGCCCGAGGCCAAGCCCAACGCCAAGACGTTCCTCGCCTATGTCGCGGCGATGCAGGCGGGGTGGAAGCACCGCTTCAAGGTCATGGGCGATGCCGGCGAGAAGACGGCACCGACCTCGACGACGCACATCTCCGTCATCGATCGCCATGGCAACATGGTCACACTGACGCAGACGCTGCTGACGCTGTTCGGCTCGCGGGTCGTTCTGCCGCAGTCCGGCATCCTCATGAACAACGGCATCAACTGGTTCGACCCGACCCCGGGCGGACCGAACTCCATCGCGCCCGACGCACGCGCATTGGCGAACTACGTTCCGGCGATCATGACAGGGGGCGGTGCGACAATCGCGATCGGTGGCTGCGGCGGTCGCAAGATCATGCCGGCGGTGTTCCAGCTTCTCGCCATGTCGGCGGATTTCGGCTTCGATCTCGAAGAGGCCTTCCATCAGCCGCGCGTCGACATCTCCAATGTCGCGCCGATCGTTATTGATCGCCGCCTGCCGCAAGGCGTGATCGATGCGCTGACGGAGGTGCATAAGTCGGTCATCGGCGAGCCGATGGAATATCCGTCGAACTTCACGATCGCGGGCGCCGTGCGCCGCGAACGCGGCCGCAACGAGGGCGCAACCGAGCCCTATCATCCCTGGAGCGAGGCCGTCAGCGAGGATGAAGTTTAAGGCGCGCGACCCAGCCTAGCCGGCTGGTCCGCCACTCAGCATTGTGCGGGAAAGCACCACCTCGACCGTCGGTTCCCCGATGCCATTCCACTCGCCGACAGTCCGCGCCGTTGCCGCATTATCGGTGACCCAGCTCATCGGCTGGGGTGCCACGTTCTGGTTGCCCGCCGTCACAGGACCCGCGATGGCCGGCGATCTGGGCATGGCCCTGCCCATGGTGATGGCAGGACCGACGGTCATGCTCGTCGTCATGGCCATGGTGTCGTGGCCGCTGAGCGGTATCTTCGAGCGCCACGGTGCGCGCCCGATTATGGTGTTGGGATCACCGCTCGGCGCGACCGGTCTTTTGGTTATGGGCCTCTCGACCGGTCCCGCGTCCTATGTTTTCGCGTGGATCATGCTCGGTCTCGCGGGCGCGGGCATGTTGACGACACCGGCGCAGATCGCGGTAACCGAAATCGCCGGCGAGAAAGCACGCAAGGCGCTCGGTGTCCTGATCCTGGCTGGTGGGTTGACATCGACCATCGTGTGGCCGCTGACAGGAATACTTCAGGCTCAATGGGGCTGGCGCACAACGACGCTGGTCTATGCCGCTCTCATGCTCCTCGTCTGCACGCCTCTGCATTGGACCACGCTCGCCCGCCGGCCCGTGGAGAAATCTGCGGCGAAGACGACTGCCGAACCTGCGCCCATTGACCGGCCACGCTTCGTCCTGCTCGCCATGAGCTTTGCAGCCAATGGCTTCTTCACCTGGGGCTTCGCTCTGACGATCATCATCCTGTTCGAGGCTTCGGGCCTCGATCACGCCAGCGCGCTGGCGGCGGCGGCGTTCATCGGGATCGCTCAATGGGCAGGTCGCATGATCGATTTCCTCGGCGGTGAGCGCTGGTCGGGCTTCGTCACAGGCCTTGCCGCTTCCGCCCTGTTTCCGTTGAGCTTCGTCGTTCTTTTGCTGACCAGCAATTTCGCTGGCGCTGTGCTTTTCGCTGGGCTCTACGGAGTCGCCAGCGGTGCCACTGCCGTCACCCGCGCCACGCTGCCGTTGCAAATCTTCCC
>LNEA01000489.1 GCA_001464855.1 Rhizobiales bacterium Ga0077530 | reverse complement strand
CGTCCGACGATTTTGTCGACGACGGCGCGGACACCCAGAATTTGCGGAAGACCGCGTTGCCGAGCTTGAAATCGAGTTCCTTCGCCAGACCCATGTTCGGCGAAAAATGCGAGAACGCTTCAGTGGCATCGGTGCGATGCGTCGACGTCGCCTCACCGCCCGGGTTTTCCTCACCCGGCGCCAGCACGGCGCGCGATGACACGACATCGGGAGACGGACGCACCATATCGGCCACCTGGCCGTGGACCGCGCCTGCGCCAAGGACGAGCAGCGCCGCCAGACACGGCGCACCCACTCGCCCATGCGCGCGGCTGCGGTCATCCATCATAAGATCACTTCTTACCGCGAAGCGCCTTGTCCGGGTCGTCGAGACTGTTCGAACCTTCAAACTCGATCGACTTCAATTCCAGCGCCGCGATCGCGCGTTCGAATTCCCGGGTCTGCGCGATGAGCGCCTCGATCACGGACTCGACAACCGCGTTACCCTCCTTGTTGCCCTCGCCGATCATCTGATCGTACGCTTCGATCGTCTCCGCGCGCACCTTGAGCGCCGTCATGCGCGCGTTGGTGACGGCGAGCGCTTTACGCACGCGATCGTCGATGTCGGACGACTTCGCCTTGACGAGATCCGACACGCTGGCACCTGTGATCGCCGTCCCATCGATCCGCGTATAGCGACCCAGGTAGACATTCTCGATCCCAACGACGTCGTAGTAGTGCGAGTTGTGGGTGTTGTCGGAGAAGCAGTCGTGCTCCTCTTCGGGATCGTTCAGCAGCAGGCCGAGCTTCATGCGCTCACCTGCCATCTCGCCGTACGATAGACTGCCGAGCCCTTTGAAGATCGCCGCCAGCGGATCGATGCCAGGTTCCGCGAGCGCCTTACGCGCCGCGCCGCCGGGCTTCCAGTTGCCGACCATTTCCTCGAGATCCTCGACCAGCAGATCCATGGCGGCGCGCAAGTAGGCGATCCGCCTGTCGCAGTTGCCGCCCGTGCAGCGCTTCGGGTCGTAGTCGGTCGCGGGGCGCGTGCCGGCGCCGGGCCCGGTGCCGTTGAGATCCTGCCCCCACAACAGGAATTCGATCGCGTGGTAGCCCGTCGCGACGTTCGCCTCGATCCGTTCCGCCTCCTGCAGCGACCGCAGCAGCTCCTTGGTAATCGCGCTGGCGTCGACCTTGCGGCCACCCACCGTCAGCGTTTTGTTGGCAATGACGTTGGCCGCGTAGAGCGGATTGCTGTCGGACGCCGTGCCGTAGCCTTGGTCAACATAGTCGATCAGACCCTCGTCCAGTGGCCAGGCATTGACCCGTCCCTCCCACTCATCGACGATCTTGTTGCCGAAGCGAAAGGCCTCCGTCTGCATATAGGGGACGCGGGCGGCCTTCCATGCGGTGCGGGCCGCGCCGAGCGTCGAGTCGCTCGGCGTTGCGATCAAATCCTCGATTGCACCCTTCAGTGCCTTGGCGCGCGTCGTCGCATCTTCATACGTCGCGAGCGCGATGTCGGCATAAGTGTCGGCGACCTCCTTGACGGTCGCCGCCGACGCGGGAAGCGCTGTAGTTGCGAACCACAACGCCGCTCCCAGCGCGGCGGCGGCCAACTTCACTGAGCTGCGACATGAGACCAGAGCGATCCGCATCGTGCACCTTTCCTTGCTCGCTCCCTCGCCAGCACCCTGTGCCGACGGCCGCCCCACAAGGAAATCCCTCACGACCGATCCCTTGGTCAGTCGTGGCCCTTGCTGTCGTCCGCCGAGCCCGACTGGAGCTGGCCGTAATTCTCCATCCCGATGTTCTTCGCGAGGTCGAGCTGGGTCTCGAGGAAGTCGATATGGCCTTCCTCGTCCTTGAGCAGCTCTTCGAAGAGCGCCATCGAGACGTAGTCCTCTTCCTTGCGGCAGAGCTCGCGGCCCTTCATGTAAAGGTCCCGAGCGACGTATTCGCCCTTGAGGTCGCTCTCCAAAACCTCTTTCAGGTTCTGTCCGATCATCAAGGGGGCGACCTGCTGCAGATTGGGATGCCCTTCCAGGAAGATGATCCGCGTGACCAGCTTGTCCGCGTGCTCCATCTCCTCGATCGATTCGGCCCGCTCTTTCTTGGCCAGCTTCGTAAATCCCCAGTCGTCGAGCAGCCTATAGTGCAGCCAATACTGATTGATCGCACCGAGTTCGAGCTTCAGAGCCTCGTTCAGTATGTCGATGACCGGCTTCTTGCCCTTCATGTCGCTCCTCCGCTTGCATCGGACACATTAGAACGACATCAGAGAGCCTAACCTGCGCGCTCCGTCAATGACTGAACCGCACGCTCGAACGACGACGCGCCGGCGGACCTGAGCGGCAGGAAGGGTTTTGCAAATTTTCGGCACAAGGCTTTTGCCCTGAGGCAGGCAGAATGGCTGACGCAATCGATCGGGCAGACGACGGCATCGCAGCCCTCGACCAAGCCGTCGATCCGCACGAGCGCGTGCTCCTCACCGCCATCGTGGTGCACCAGTTCGGCGCCCATTCGCGCAGCGACCCGGCGCAGGTTCTCGACCGCGCCGCTGCGGCCACCGACATAGAGGATGCGTCGCGCGATGCTGGTCTGCACGGTCTCGTCGCAGACTTCAGCGCCGGGGCAGACCGGCGCGTTGGCCGGGCGCATGCGCTGTTGCCAGCGCAGTTGGGCGAGCTGGCGGGTGAGGTCCACCACCGAGCGCTCGGCAGCGCGGGCGCGCTCACGGGTAGCCGCCAATGCGCGCGCCCGTCGATCCGGTTCGGTGCCGCGCCGGAGTCTTGGGTCACCGCATTCCGATTTAAGTGCGCTGATAGGGCTTGCCGGCGCGATCGTTGGCGCCCGTGACACCTCAGCGAGCCGCGTCAATGCCGCGTCCCGCTCGACGACGATCTGCCGGTTGCGCTCGGCTTGCCGCAGCAGCTTTGCCTCGAGATCATCGAGGCGCGATTGCAGATCGCTTGCGCGGCTGGCGTTCTGGTGCGTCACGCGGCCGAGCACGTGGCTCAGCATGTGGACGTCGCCGAAGATGCGCGTCCCCAGCGTGCCGGGCACGTGGGTCGACGTCAGGAATGCCCAGTAGGCGCCGGGAACGCGGCCACCGTTGTATTCGCACTCCCAGAGCGTCGCCAGTTCCGCCTCGCCGTGCGCGGCGGCGACTCGGCGCAACACGCCTGCGTGGCGCTGGTCGAGCAATTTCTGGATGATCCGCGCGACCTTGCAGTCCTTGCCGGCCTGCTGAACGAAATAGCTGTGAACCTCGTAACCGCGAGCGCCCTCGCGCGGACGGACGCCGGACTTGCGGCCGATGGCGAGCAGATCTTCATCGGACAGGCACGTGCCGACGATGGAGCACTGCAGCCCGCCCTGAAGCTCCCAGATTTTCTGACGTGCAGGAGGTCGCGTCGCCGGTTGGGCAACGAGGGGCTCCACCCTCAGGTCAATCGCCGCAGATCGCGCGATGAGGGCGGACGCCGGGTCCAGTCTCACTCGATCCCGCATCGCGGCTTCCGATCACACCACTTCTGTCTCGGCAGTTGTCCGCTTCTTCCGTCCCGTTAACCGGGCGAGCTGCTTCCTCGTCGTCGCGGAGCGATACGGGCAGACGAGGCCCTGCTTTTCGAGCCGCTCCATTGCGGCGTAGATCGTCTCGACGGCGAGCGGCGCACACGAGCAGCAATTGAACTTCTGACTCAACGTGCGATAGACCAGCCCCGGCGTCGGGATCGGTGCGTCCGGCAGATTGAGCAGATACAGCAGCGCGCGGCTGATGTCGGCATCCGTGATGACGTTGCAGTGACAGACGATCATGACAACCGCTCCGGTCGGTCGAGCGCACGCAGTCCACAAGTCCGACGCCCGTCGAGCAGACGCATCGGCCAATCCGGCGAGAGTTCCAAACCATTCTCCCTGAGCGTCGCGGCAAGCGCGCAGGACTGGCCCATCACATCTTCGCAGTCGCAGGTTTCGAGCAGAGCCTTGGTGCACGCCTGCATGGCCGGGCAGACGCCATGCTGCATCGAGGCCACAAGCGAAACCGCAACACATTCATCGCGGCAGAAGCCACGGCACGGCCCCGGGAACACTTCGATTTCGCGACGGCTCGTGTTCGTGATCGCGCGCACCCAACACGACAGGTCACCGACGATGCGGCGCGCCGCGTGGACCCCAAGTTCGCCCTCAAACAACCGCCACGCCTGTTCCCAGCACGCGATGTCGCTGGTCTGGTAACCGGCGACCCAATGGCGGAACCCGAGCGCCACGAGGCGATCGGCGCCGGTCAGATGTGGGACATAGCTGAAGCGAGCCGCGCCCGCCGCCGCATTGTCCCGATCTTTGACATGAATTGTCATCAGGCGACCATCAATCCGCGACTAGCTCGCTCAGGTTCCGGGACCGGCGTCGAACTTGACCTTGTCCATCAGTTCCGATGCCTGCTTGCGATACTTGGCGATGTTCTCGATCGGCAGTTTGTCCGGAACCAGCTTGCCCCAACTCATCACCAAGGCAGACGCCGGCACATTCGGGCTGATCGGGTACTCGTTATTGGCTTCGGCGTAGAGCTTCTGTGCTTCGTCGGACGCCAGGAACGCCATCAACTTCAGCGCGGCGGCCTTGTTCGGAGCGTTCTTTGCAAGCGCCATGCCGGAGATGTTGACGTGCGTCCCGCGGGCCGTGGCAGCATCAGGGAACAGCATCTTGACGCTGTCGGCCCAGGCCTTCTGAGCCGGGTCCTTCAGCATCGCCGCCATGTAATACGTATTGCCGATGGCAAGGTCGCAAAGCCCGGCCTGCACGTCGCGCACCTGCTCGCGGTCACCGCCGGCCGGCTTGCGCGCCATGTTCTCCTTCACGCCCTTGATCCAGGCTTCGGCCTCGGCCGGACCCTTGTGCGCGATGACCGTGGCGAGCAACGAGGTGTTGTAGACGTGCTGGCCCGACCGCGTGCAGATCTTGCCCTTCCACTTCGGATCTGCAAGCTCGTCATAGGTGATCGCGTCCTGCTTCACGCGCTCCTTCGACGCGTAAACGACGCGACCGCGCATCGTCAGGCCGAACCAGTGGCCGGCGGGATCGCGGAACGCTGCGGGAATGACATTCAGCTCGGGCATCGACACCGGCTGCGTGAGGCCGGCATCTTTCGCCTCGGACAAACGTCCGGCATCGACGGTGAACAAGAGATCGGCGGGGCTGTTCGCGCCCTCCGCGGCCATGCGCTCGTTGAGGCCCGCGGCGGCAAAAACGACGTTGGTCTCGATACCGGTCTTGGCCGTGAAAGCCTTGAGCAGCGGATCGATCAACTGCGGCTGGCGGTAGGAGTAGATATTGACCTTTTCAGCGGCCGACGCGGCGCCAACGAGAGTAGAAGACAGCGCGATGGCCGCAAAAAATGCGCCTACGCTCGCAGGAAGTTTCATTTCATGGCTCCAGGTGTTCGGGAGTCAAGATCCCGATCTGAGCGAGTTAACTGTACCCGTGAGGTACACAAAAACGCGCCGACGCGCGCCTGTCAAGCGCTGCTCGCAAACTTCTAAGCGATTGGAATTCTTCTAAATATAAACTGCGCGCGGATGCGTTGTTCAGCAGCGCGCGACAGCCTCGCAACTCATTGCTTTGGCGATGGAGTGCGGCTTGCGCGACCCGGTCGCGCGGAAATGCGAATCGCACTCGTCGAGCCCGCGCGCAACGATCGGCGTGGCGATTTGGCGCGCACCTTGGCGGCTGCACTCGTCCGTCCAGGCGAAGACTTAGCCGGTGTCGCCGTTTTCGAAGTGGCGATCGAGCACCGCGATGAAGGCTTCGAGCGCGTCATCGAGCACGCGCGTCACGTCCACCGCCGACGCGCCACCGGCATTCTGCCGGCCCTCCGCACCGGGCGCGGATTCGGTCTGCTCCATAGCGCGCACGATGTCGCCGATGAAGATCGCGTCGGCAGATCGGCTGAGGCGGATCCCACCGTGGCGACCGCGTACAGCCGCCGTCAGCTTGGCGCGCGAAAGGATGTGCACGATCTTGAAGACATTCTGCATCGTGATGTCGAGGGTCGCGGACAGATCGACCACCTTCACGAGCGCACCTTTCGAGCGCGCACAGGCGATCAAGATCCGTATGGCATCACCGGTTGATTTATTCAGCCGCATGGTGACCAGTTCCTCGACAATCCATCGTCATTCACCTTGCGGCACTCGACCAGCGCCGCTTGGTTCAAAAGACATATCGCGCGCGTGATGAGGAAGCACGAAAACTTCTCCATCGCGGGGCGTCGCATTCACGCGGGCCGGCCAATCGTACACTGATCGCAGCAGCTCGTCCGTGAGCACCTCCCGTGGCGAACCTATAGCACGCACCCGGCCTTTGGCGAGAACGACAAGCGTGTCGGCCCAGGCTGCGGCAAGGTTGAGATCGTGCAGGACCAGCACGACGGTAAGTCCGGCCGACGCGAGGGACCGGCAGAGCGCCATGACCATCGTCTGCTGCGCCGGGTCGAGGCTGGCGGTCGGCTCGTCGAGTAGGATGACCTGCCCCGTGGTTCCGTGCCGGCGCGCCGCGCGCAACTGGCACAACGCCCGCGCGATATGAACGCGCTGGCGCTCGCCGCCGGACAACTCAAGGTAGTTGCGCGCCTCAAAGCCCGTAAGCCCCACGGCGGCCAACGCCCCGGTCGCAATCTCCGGGCTGGAATCGAGGCCAAACCCCGGCACCGTCGCACCCAGCATCACAACCTCGCCGACCGTGAACGGGAAGCCGAGGCTCGCGCCCTGCGCGACGAGCGCGCGGCGTTCGGCGAGTTCGCGCGGCTTCAGTTTGGCGATGTCCTGACTGTCGAGCGCAGCGCTCCCCTTGGTCGCCGGCCACACGCCCGAGGCGACCTTGAGCGCGGTCGATTTGCCCGCACCGTTGGGTCCGATCAGCACCGTCATGCGGCCAGGCGCGAGCGTCATGTCGACGTCGGCGATGAGCGTGCGCCCGCCGCGTTCGACTGTGACCCCCCGCAGCTCGATCGCTCCCATCACTCGGCCCCCGCGACGCCACGCGACAGGACGAGATGCAGGAACACTGGCCCACCGACCGCCGCCATCACGATCCCGAGCGGCAGTTCAGCGGGCGCCACCACGATCCGCGCGACAACATCTGCACCGACGACCAGCGCCGCCCCGAGAACCGCGCTGAGCGGTAGCACCATCCGATGATCGGGCCCCGTCATGAGCCGGGCGAAATGCGGCACCACGAGCCCGACGAAACCCACGATGCCGGCCACCGCCACCGCCGCGCCCACAGCGGCCGCGGTTGTCACCACGATCACCCGTTTAACCGGCTCGACGGCGATCCCGAGATGATAGGCCTCGGCTTCGCCCAGCAGAAATCCGTTGAGCGCGCGCGTCAGCGACGGCGCGACCACGGCCAGCACGGCCGCGAATGGAAGGACGGCAATCACCTTGGTCCAGCTCGATCCCGACAGGCTGCCCATCGACCATAGCGTCAGGTCGCGCAGTTCGCGGTCGTCGCTCACATAGGCGATGAGCCCGGTCAGCGCGCCCGCGATGGCGGCGATTGCAACGCCGGAAAGCAGCAGCGTCGCAACCGACAGCGCACCACCTCGATTGGCGATCCACAGCAGCGCCAGGGATGTCACAAGTCCGCCGACGAAAGCCGCGACAGGCAGCGCATAGAAACCGAAAATCTTCATCCAGGCGAGGGCCGGCGTGGCGCCGAGCGCGATGGTCGCGACCGCCGCCAGCGCCGCGCCGGAGGACACGCCGATCAGGCCCGGATCGGCGAGCGGATTGCGGAAAAGCCCTTGCATCATGGCGCCGGCAAGCGCCAGCGCGCCGCCGACGAAGGCGCCGAGTAGCAACCGCGGCAGCCGGATTCCGAACAGCACCAGTTGCTCACGCCGGAGTGACGGATCATCGATTTCGCTGAACTTCGCCATGACGACACGCGGCAGCGCGTTGAGCGAGATCCCGGTCGGCCCAATGGCGAGCGATGCAATCCCGACGATCAACAGCGCGACGCCGGCAACCGGCAGCACCCAGCGGCCGCGCAGTTTCGGCATCGACGCCAACGGCGCCACCGATGCGGCCGGATCGATGCGCCGATCGACGCGGTTCATCCTTTGGACCCTGGTGTTTTTGGAGCCGTGGCACCCGCGGGAACCGGCGCTTGCAGCGCCTTCATGAGGTCGGTTGCCGCCGCCGGTGCACGCGGGCCGAATCCCATCAGATAGAGCCCATCCATCTCGACGATGCGCCGGTCACGTCCGGCACGCGTTGCTGCGACGCCGGGTAGCTTCAGGACTTCGGCTCCGAGGCCGTGTCCGCCCGATCGTCCCATGAGCACGATCGCTTCCGGATCCATGGCAATGATTGATTCCTCGGAGATCGGCTTGAAGCCCTTGAGGCTCGATGCGGCATTGGTGGCACCGGCGAGCTTCAACATAACGTCGGCTGTCGTATCGGTGCCGCCAATGATCGCGCGACCACCCTGTACGCTCAGAACGAACAGCGCCGACGGCGTCCGCGACAGGCGCGTGCGGGCTTCGGCGAGATCGGCGAACCCCTTCTGGATACGCTTGATGAGGTCCTCGCCGGCCGCAGCCTTGCCGACCTTCCCGGCGATCGCCTTGACGCGCGCGGCCAGCGCTTCCGGATTGGGGTCGTCGTTGACTTCGAAATACTCGATGCCACTCGACTTCAGCGCCCGCACGACTTCGGGAGGACCGGCCTTGTCGCTCGCGATAATCAGGTCTGGAGCGACCGACAGTACGCCCTCCGTGGACAGGGCGCGAAAATAGCCGACGTTCTTGTGTGTCTTCAGCGCTACAGGAGGAAACTGACTCGTCGAATCGACGGCGATGATCCGATCCTGCGCGCCGAGCTCATAGAGCACCTCGGTGACCGCGCCACCGACTGACAGAATGCGCGCCGGCTCTTGAGCATGAGCCGCCATCGCCCCGCCGAATACTGCTGCCGAAACCGCTGCCAGCATCCATCGCAAGCATCGGTGGAACCGAATGTCGGTCATGGCGAATCCTTGTTATTTTGTGAGGATTAGCTTGCCGTTGGCCGTGACGCGGAGGCGGTATTCTTCGCCGTTGTGGACGATGATGGCCTCGCGTCCCCCTTCGAGCAGATTGGCAAGTTGTACGCGGACGGGCTGCCGGATTCGGGAGTCGCCCGCATCGCTGGGCGCATGGTCGTCCGGGCCCTTGCGGGTCATCTTCAAATCTCCAAATCTCGTCATCAATCAATGGCATCTTATACTTGACTGGATCAGTCAAGAAAAATAGATTGCGAGTGCCTTGCGCAACCGCTGTGAAAAGCTGCGGGAATGCGATCGGCCGCTAGCCCGCCCGCGATAGCTCGTAAAGCGCCTCGTCAGCCAGCCAGCCAGAGCACGCTTCACACTGGAAATGAGACGGTCCGGGCCTGTCCCGTACCGGGGGGACTTTGGGGGTTGGCGATGACGACTATGTGGAGGCGGGCTCTGCTCGCGACGGTTTCGACACTTGCGATTTCGACGTCGACAGGATCGGCGTCAGCGCAGGATATTCAGCTCGATGGCATCATCGTGACGTTCTCGAAGACGCTGCAATCGGCGGTCGATTCACTGTCGGCCTCGAGCACGATTGGTCGTGAGCAGATCGACGAACAGTTCCAGGCCGGCTCGATCACCGAGATACTGGCGACCATGCCCGGGGTGAGCACCGACGACACGACGCGCGATCCCGGCGTCGCCATCAACATTCGCGGCTTGCAGGACTTCGGTCGCGTCAACATGCTCATCGAAGGTGCGCGCCAGAACTTCCAGCGCAGCAGCCACGGCCCGAACGGCGTGATGTATATCGAGCCGGAGATGTTGCAGAGCGTCGACATCACGCGCGGTCCAACGGCGACCATCTATGGCTCCGGCGCCATCGGCGGCGTCGCCGCGTTCGAGATTCTCGATGCCGACACCATTCTGCGGGCCGGCGAGTACGCCGCCATCCGCAACCGCACGAGCTACTCGACCAACGGCCACGGCTTCCTCCAGAGCGGCACCGCCGCAGTCCGCTCCGGCGGCTTCGATATGGTCGGTCAGCTCAATGGGCGTTGGGTCGATGAGTACAAGGACGGCGGTGGCGATCGGGTCCGCGACACAGATCGCGATGTGACCTCCGGCATGGCCAAGGCGCGCTGGCGCCCGGCGCTCGGACACCAGATCACCGGCACCATCATCGACTACCATGCCAAGTTCACCGATTTTGGTACGGCGACGGGCGGCTCTTCGCGTGACTCCGACCTTGACAACCTGCAGTTCACGCTCGGCTACACGTTCAAGCGCGACGATACGCCGATGCTGGATTTCAGCGCCAAAGCCTATCGCAACTCGACGCTGCTGACGCAAACCCGCACCAACTTCTCGCCGTTCGAACCCATCGGCTCGCGTCGCAGCTTCGATCTGGTGACGACCGGCTTCGACGTCTTCAATACCTCGCGCTTCAATTTCGGCGGCACCGCGCTCGGTGCTACCACGCTCGCCGTCACCTACGGCGGCGACGGCTTCGAAGACAAGGTCGTAACCAGCGATCCCAACGGCAACGGCGACGAGTTGACGCCGGGCGGACGCCGCACCGTGATGGGCGCGTTCGTTCAGGGCCAGCTCAAGTTTGGTACGCTCCTCGAAATCATCTCGGCGCTGCGCTACGACAGCTACGAACTCGAGGGTGGCACGACCAAGCTCGACGGCGACCGCGTTTCGCCCAAGATCACGGTCGGTCTGACGCCGTTCAAGGGCTTCACGGTGTACGGAACCTATGCAGAAGGCTATCGCTCGCCGTCAGTCACCGAAACATTGATCGACGGACTTCACCCGATTCCGGCGCCGTTCGTGTTGCTCCCAAACCCGAACCTGAGGCCTGAGACCGCCGCCACGACAGAGGCTGGCATCAACCTCAAATACGGCGATATTTTCAAGCCCGGCGATGCCTTCCGCGGCAAGGTCTCGATCTACCACAACGAGGTCGAGGACTTCATCGGGTTCGCCCCCGTCAGCGCCAGTCCGCCTCCGTTCGGCTCGTACCAGTACATCAACTTCGCTTCGGTGACGCTGGAAGGCGCCGAGATCGAAGCCACGTATGATGCGCGCTCATGGTTCGTCGGCGTCGCGGCCACGCATATCCGCGGGACCGACGATGCGACCGGCCTCGGGGTCGATTCCATTCCGGCCGACCAGGTCGTTCTCACCGGCGGCGTGCGCATGATGGACAACAAGCTCATCGCCGGCGGCCGCGTTCGTTTCGTCGCCAAGCAGGATCGCGTCACGACGGCGGCCCTGGCGTCGGACTCCTATAACGTCGTCGATCTTTTCGGCCAGTACATCGTCAGCGACAACGTCACCTTGAATCTCAACGTCAACAATCTGTTCGACGTCGAGTATCGCCCGTTCCTGACCCAGCTCAACGATCCGGGGTTCAATGCGCGCCTCGGTGTGACCATACGGCTTGGTGCCAACTAAGGCTCGGCACCAACAACAAGAAAGCGCTCGCGCACGCCTCCCCCCGGCGTCGCGGCACTCAGAATTGCCGATGGACGGCCGTGCTACCGTCCGTCGGCATTTATTGATCGAGATCGGCACAGAAGAGGCAAGGAGATACCAATGTACATTGCGATGAACCGCTTCCGCGTGGTCAAGGATCAGGCGAAGGCTTTCGAGCAGCTCTGGGCCACCCGCGAGAGCTACCTTCACGAGATGAAGGGCTTCGTCGAGTTCCACCTGCTGAAGGGCCCCGAGAAGGAAGACCATCAGCTTTACTCGTCGCACACGCTCTGGGAAACCTACGAGGACTTCCTCGCCTGGACGAAGTCCGACGCCGTCCGCAAGGCGCACGCCCGCGCCGGCAATGAGCGCACCCAGCCGCTGACCATCGGCCATCCCGAGTTCGAAGGCTTCCACGTCATTCAGGAAGTCAAAGCCGACGGCAGCAAGATCATGCACGCCGCCGAGTAGGCCACGATCCGGTGCGCAAGAACGCCGGCGATTGACAAGGAACAAGACCGATGAGCGAGACGATCCGCGAGACTGTTGCCGACACCCCGCTCGAGCCGCTGCGGGAGCGGCTCGCAAAGAATCCCGATGGCATCGTCGAGCGGATCGCCCGCGAATATGGCGTCAGCACGCTGGCTGTCATCGAGGCGTTGCCGGCGGCACATCGCACGCTCATCAAAGGCGAACTCTTTGCCGATGTGATGAAGGAACTCGAAAGCTGGGGCGAGATCCTCTTCATCGTCCACACACCCGATATCGTGCTCGAATGCGCCGGCACTATTCCGCCCGGCTCGTTCGGCCGCGGCTATTACAATATCCACGGTGACAGCCCGATCGGCGGCCACATTCGCGCGGAAGCATGCTCACGCATCGTCTTCCTGGCGCGCCCGTTCATGGGTCGGCAGTCGTGCTCGATCCAATTCTTCAACGGCGATGGCGAAGCCATGTTCAAGGTCTTCGTTCGGCGCGACGAGAAGCGCGAGATGCTCGCGCACCAAGTTGCCAAGTTCGAGGCCATGCGTGCGCGACACGCCGACGGTGCCAACGCCTGAGTAAACGATGCAGACGCGCCCGGCCATCGAAGGAAATTCCATGGCGCGCCGAGCCCGCACGGGTGCGGCGCTGGCGCTGTCTCTCGCGCTTCATTGCGGGATCGCCTATGCCGTGATCGACACGGCGAGCATGTATGGCCGCGCCAACGTGCAGAACCCGAGCAAGAGCGTCGAGGAACAGCAAACGATCGTCCTCGATGCGATCTTGCCGGCGGACGACGTCGAGCCACCGCCCGCGAGCAGTGCCCAACAGGCATCTGTCGCGGCGCCGGAGCCAACGCCGGAGCAGCAGGTCCCGGAAACCCAGATCGAAAAAACCGAGGAGCCGACCGCGAGCGAACCAGCGCGCGTGGCTGCCTATCAGCCGCCGCCGCCAGCTCCGACAGTGCCCGCGGCAGAAGCGCCGGCAGAGGTCACACCGGAGCCTCCCGTCGCGGCGCCGCCGCTGATGACGATCGATCAGCCCGAGGCAACCGAAGTGCCGGTTCCGAAGCCTGATCCAGAGGCTGTCCTCGAAGAGCAGAAGCAGCAGGCCGCTGAACAGAAGAAGAAAGAAGAGGAGGCGCAGCGTCAGGCTGCGCTCGATCAGCGCCAGCGCGAACTGGAGCAAGAGACCAAGCGTCAGGTCGAAATCGAAGAGCGCAAGCGCGAACAACAACGCGAGGCCGAGAGGCGCGAGCAGGAGCGGCGCAAAACCGAGAAGGAGGCCGCCGCGAAGCGCGAGGCCGAGGCGGCCGAGCAAAAGCGCAAGTCCGCACTGCAGGCCAAAGAGGCAAAGAAGGCCAAGGGCGCTGAGAGAAATCAACGCGCGTCGGCTGCTTCGAAGGGCAAGACCGCAGATAGCAAGAGTTCGGCGCGGACCACGGCAAGCCGCGGCGATATCCTGACCTATGCGGCCCTGGTGCAGGCGCGCGTTGCGGCCAACAGGCCGTCTGAATCGAGACTTGGCGGCAAAGTCTTCGTTAGGTTCGGCGTTTCAAGCAGCGGTGGTCTCGCCCATTCGAGCGTTAGCCGATCCTCCGGCCATTCCAATCTCGATCAGGCAGCGCTCGCAGCCGTTCGTCGAGCCAGTCCCTTCCCACCGCCGCCGGGTGGACGGCCTCAATCCTTCACCATTCCCATCACCTTCAACTGAGGCGCGCGACTACAGTCGTCCTTCCGCCACGAGTTCGGCCGCGATGGCGACACGGCCGAGCGCCTCGCGCAGGCGCCGCTGAGCCGGACGGTCGAGGCGCGCGAGTGCGACACGCGGCGATAGCGCAAT
>LNEA01000488.1 GCA_001464855.1 Rhizobiales bacterium Ga0077530 | reverse complement strand
GGCGTTGCCCGCTCGCGCACGTCATGGCGGATCGACAGCACGCGCGCCGCTGTGAAGATCGGCATGATGCCACCCTTCTTGAGATCGACGCGGCCCGAGTCGTCAGTGCGGATGCGGCCGAAAATCGTGAGCGGCGCCTTCCAGTCCGCGGCCATCAGAGACAGCAGCTTGACGAAATCGGGCGTAGCGGCGCCGCGATCGTAGGCGTGATTCCAGACCGCTTCGGCAAGCCGCATATCGCCGTGGACGCCGATACCATCGAAAAAAATGTCGATGTTGAGCAGATCCTGCGGGCTCTGCCGACGCACCCAGTCGTCGATCGTGGCCTTCCAACCGGCAACGCTTTTGCGCCACTCGGGATTGCGTGCCATCACGCCGCCGTTGCAGTAGGGGACGCCTACTGCATCGAGAGTATCGGCGACGTGCCGTCCCAGCTCCGCGAACCAGCGATCCTCCGGTCCGTCCGGCTCTCCCTCGGCATAGACAATTGCGTTGTCCTGATCGGCGGCGAGCAGGCTTTCGCCGCGCCCCGCCGACCCAAGCACCATCATCGCGTACGGCACCGGCGGCGCGCCCCAGCCCTCGGCCTTCAGGCGCACCTCGGCGAGTTCGCACGCGCGCCGCGTCAATGCCTGGATTTCTGCGCTGATGACCGCCGCGATGGCACGCGGATCGATATCCTCGGCGACGAGGCTGCCCGCCATCAGCGACAAGCGGCTCCACGCCTCGCGAAGCTCATCTGTGGTGGTGGCGCGATCGATCCCATCGCCGAGCACGATGGCGCGGGACGCGCGGTGGCGCAGCAGGTTGCGCGTCGTAACCATGCCGACGACGACGCCGGCCGCATCGGTCACGGCGAGGTGGCGCAAGCTCAGTCGGTCCATCCGTCCAATCGCGCGATACACGAAGTCGTCAGCCTGGACGGACTGCAGGGGGCGATTGGCGAGCCGCACCACTGGAATTGCGAGCGCGTCGGGGCCATGCGCCTCCAGCGCGCGCAGGACATCGCGTTCGGTGAAGATGCCGAGATCGCCCGCCACCAATCCCGTGCCGACGAGGAGCGAACTTACCTTGCGCGTCGTCAGCACCCTCAGCGCATCGCCGAGCGTGGTGTGTCCGTCGACGATAACCACCGGCGCGCTCATCAACTCGCCGACACGATGGCGATAGGGGAAGCTATCGATACTGGCCAGCGGCGCTGCTGCCGCACCAGTCATCGCCGGCATCACGTGGCTCGACGGGTCCATGTCGCTCGATCCCCCGCTCATTTCTCAGTATCGCGCAACATAGCGCACGCATCCCGTCGCGGTGCCCCGACAATGGTCGCGTCCACCATCAAGCGCGGATCGCAACAGCATCAAGCGGCCACGCTCCGGCGAGAACAAAATATAAACTTACCATCGACCAAACGCACGAATCACGGCATGTTCCTTCTACGTTCTCACACAGAACTTGCCCCGGCCACCCCGCCGGAACGCCCCACCGGAGCCCGCCATGCGCACCTTCCTCGTCTCCTACGATCTTGCCAATCCGGCCATGAACCAGCCTTACCTCACCGACGCAATCATGAGCCTCGGCGAGGCCTGGGCGCGGCCGCTCGCCAACGTCTGGTACCTCCGCACCGAGGGTGAGCAGAGCATGATCGAAGGACGTCTGGCGCGATTGCTCGACGAGCACGATGGGCTGCTTGTTCAGGCGGTGCGTGAGGA
>LNEA01000487.1 GCA_001464855.1 Rhizobiales bacterium Ga0077530 | reverse complement strand
CGCGAGCCGCTCAGGGCCGCCAGCTAAGGAAGTTGGCAATCAGCGCCAAACCGAGCCGCTGACTTTTTTCAGGATGGAATTGCGTACCGATCATGTTCCCGCGTGCGACTACGGCGGTCACTGCGCCGCCGTAGTCGGTTACCGCGACGACGTCTTCCGCGTCACTGGTGGTCATGTGATACGAGTGGACGAAATACGCGTGCAGGCCGTCTGAGCCGGTCGCGACGCCAGCCAGCAGCGGATGAGCGCGACGCACGTCCAGCGTATTCCATCCCATATGTGGGATTTTCAGGTTCGGATCGGACGGCTGGATCGCTGAGACCTCCCCATCGATCCATCCAAGGCCCTGATGCACGCCGTGCTCGAGACCGCGACTCGCCATCATCTGCATACCGACGCAGATGCCGAGGAACGGCCGGCCCCTCTGACACACGGCAACTTCTAGCGCGTCGCGCATGCCCGCGATGGCGTGTAGGCCACGATAGCAATCCGCGAATGCACCGACGCCGGGCAGCACGATCCGATCGGCTGCGGCGACGACATCGGGCTTGTCGGTGAGAACAATCTCCGCGCCCGATCCACCTTCGCGCGCCGCTCGTTCGAACGCCTTGACGGCCGAGTGAAGATTGCCGGAGCCGTAGTCGATGATGGTAACGCGATCCATCGCAGCGACGTCCTCAGCGACGGAACAGGGATGAGAAGCCCGACCTGCGCGGCGCGCCTCGCACACCGAGCGCGGCGGTGCCGCTGCCCGTGAAATGCGATGCTGAAAGGGCTTCGGGACGCAGCATCGGCTCGCCCGGCAGCCAAGCATCGAGGAATCGGCGCTCGCAGTCGAGGGCACTATCGCCGGTGATGCTGCCGATCATCTGCCAGCCGTTGCGGGAGAGCGTCCAGCGTTGAATCTGGTCGGCCTCGAAGCCGATCAGTACATGCAGCGCGATGAACACCACGGTGCGGATCTCGTGACTGAGACCAATGGCGGAGGCCAGGAAAGCGAGAGCAGCGACGCCGACGACATAGGCGATCAGGGCGAGCCACAGGCCGCGCGCGATCATCCACAGCGGAGCAAAGAGCGCGGCGGTCCAGGTGAAACCCTCGCGCACGAAACGCAGCGCCTCGGCGCGGTCGATACGATCCGCGGGCGGGTCTGCGGGCTCATGGACAGTATAGACGCGCAACGCTCAACTCCTCGACAGTCGCTCGGCCGGATCGCACCTTACTAGCAAGACGAGCAAGCGCGCATCAAACGGAGAGCGTGCCCTTCGTCGACGGCACCCGCGCGGATTGGCCGGGATCGATGGCGATCGCTGCGCGGAGCGCCCGGGCGAGCCCCTTGTAGCACGTCTCCGCGATATGGTGGTTGTTCTCGCCGTAGACGTTGGTCACGTGCAGCGTGATGCCGGCGTTCTGGGCGAAGGCCTGGAACCACTCCCGGAACAGCTCGGTATCCATCTCGCCGAGCTTGGGGCGGGTGAAGACGACATTCCAGATCAGGTAGGGCCGCCCGGAGACGTCAACCGCGACGCGAGTGAGCGTCTCGTCCATTGGCAGTTCGAGGCTGGCATAGCGGGTGATGCCCCGCTTGTCGCCAAGCGCCTTGGCGAGCGCTTGACCCAGCACGATGCCGCAATCCTCGACGGTGTGGTGGAAATCGATGTGGAGGTCGCCCTCGGCGCGCAACTCGATGTCGATCAGGGAGTGGCGCGCGAGCTGCTCGAGCATGTGGTCGAGAAAACCGACGCCGGTCGCAATGTCGTACGTGCCGGTCCCGTCGAGATTGAGGCTCGCCGTGATCCGCGTTTCGTTGGTCTGCCGGTCGATCGACGCTTTCCGGGGCGCTGACGTCGTCATCGGATGTCCTGGTTTCCTGTGGGCTCACGGGTTTCGGGCGAGAAAGACCTGAAGGCGCCCGCCCCCGTCAAGTGCGAACTGAAGCCTTCTCTTTTACTTCCATTAACTTGCGGAAGTATTGAGAATCCGGACAGCCTATCGCCGGACCCGTCAGGCGTTGCGCACCACCGTCATGGGGGGGCCCTGCTCGTCATAGGACAGCAGCAGGTTTTCGACCGCGGCCCAGGACTCGAAGGTCTCACGATCCTGCTGTTCCAGGTCCTTTGCGAGCATCCGCATCTGCCGCTGCATCCGGAAATCGATGTCCCGATGGCCGCTATCGGGGGCCGCTGCCGCGTCGAGTTGATCCAGACAATGACGCAGCAGCGCTTCGAACTGACCACCCGGCAGCAACAGCAGCATCGGCAGCGCGCCATACACGAGGTCCGCCGCCTCGCTGATCGCCCGACGTTTGGTTGCATCGGCGCCCATCGCCATTCGGGCCGCCTCGTTGTCGATCTGAGCCCGGAACTTGCGCTCCTGTTCCTTCAACTGCACGCCCAGCACCGCCCTGGACTGCATCAGTTTGTCCAGCGCTTCACTGGCCCTCTGAGGCCGCGCCTCAGTGTCTTCGCGGAACCAGTCGATCACTCCCGCGGATGCCTGCAGGCCAAGCCGTTCGATGATGAGATCAATGCAGGCGCGGACGGCCGGATCCTCCAGCGGTCGCAGTGCCCGAACCGACGGCCGATCGGCGACCTGCCCTAACCGCTCGGTCAGACTCGGCGATGCACTTGCCTGCGTCGAAGGCTTATTATCGCTTGTCAGCAGCATCGGCTGCGACGGAACCTCGCGCAGGGCTGTTGCCCTCGACGTGTCGCGGGGCCCCGGCAATGCCGGCGGCCCGCCGTGATGGCCGCCAAGTACGCCCGCGCGGATCTGCAGGAGCGTTTTGTAGAATTCGCTGCTGACGAAATAGCGGCCGTCGACGCGTTGATCGCGCAGAACGGCACCGGTGACCGTCGCGCCGGCGCCGATCACGCCCCGGATCAGTGGCTGGCGGGAGGGAACGGCGAGATCGCGAACATTCAACTCCGCAGCAAAGCCTTCGAGATCCGAGATCGGATGCAATTCCTCGATGACCTCCCCGGCGGCCGTCACCGGATCCGGCATCAGCGCCACGCCGATCATGTCGAACAAATCCCGGCGAATGGCCTCTTCACCCTTCTTCGGCCACTTCTTTTTCTGCGCGATCGCGATATAGCGCGAGAAGCCGGTCTTTATCTGAAACTGCGTCCGTCCATCGCCAAAGGGACGCACGGCACCAATCGATGCGGCAGCGGTCAAAACCGCGCGCATCTCGTCAGCGAGTCGATTGCGATCGTCAATCCAGATTTCGGACGTATAGCCGTCGGTTCTCGCAACCGGTCTCTGCGACTGGAGTAGAGCCGAAAGCGTCTTCGCCGGCTCGGCGGTCTGCAGCAGAGTCGCATCGATTGCGGCTTCGAGCTGCTCGGGCGTCAAATCATTGACGCCGTCGAGATCGGTGAGGGGCGAGCGCACGGCAGTGGCGCCGAACAGCGCCGCCATCAGGATAAGCGAGTCCATGCCGATCGCGATGGCGAGTGCGAGATAGGCGAGTCGATTGCCGTCGGTGAAAGCGTTGGCGCTGACGACAAATTTATGCGCCTTGTCGTCGCGCGAAAGATCGAGCGCCGACAGACGCGCGGCAATCGGCGCCACTTCACGCGAGGCTAGCCCTGAGTCCTGAAGGCACTTACGGCCGAACGCCAGCAATCCATCCGTGCCAACAGACTGGGGCAGGTGTTCGCCGCCGGCGCAATTCTGCCCGAAGGCTGCGAGCCCGGCGTTGAGCGCGAAGACCGGCGCGGCTGCCTCTGTCGCCTGCTTCGGATCGCAGTCGATGGCCGCGGCGTCGTTGCGCAACGACGCGACCTTCATGCTCACGCTCTGCATGGTCGTACACAGCGACTGGAGGTTTGCGAGCGTGGGCTGCTCAGGCTTCTGGCGAAAGAGCTGGCGTTCGCGCTCCAGAGCAGCGGCGGTGGCCGATGGATCAACCATCTCCTGGCGGTCCCCGCTGCCGGCGGTCTTCGCCACGGCGATCATGCGTTGCGCCGTTTCCGCTTCGCCGGAAAGCTTGGCGAGATCGCCGTCGATCTGGGCGATCTCGGCGCGGACAGTGCCGATACGCCGATCAATGCCTGTGAGGCGCGTCTCGTGGCCCTTCAGGCGCTCGCGTGCGACCTGAAGCTCGGCCTGCATCTTCCCTTCTTCTTCCTTGGCGGCACGCCAGAATTGACCGCGCCCCGCCTTGCCCGAACCTTCGACGCCCTTCTCCTCGGCCATAACCTTGGCGCGCTGCTCGTCGGACCGCCGCTCGATCCCACTGACGACGGCCTTCTGCTCCTGCACTGCGACGGCGACTTCCGGCCGCTCTGCTGTCAGTCTCGAAAGCTCCTCGCCGAGCGACGTCTTGCGCTGTGCAAGGCCGCCCTGCCCGCCGGACGCATTGGCGCGTTGCTCTTCGAGCCGCGCAATCCGCGTTTCCTGCTCCCGCAGCGCGCGCACCATTTCCTCGCGGATCTTTTCCGGCGCAATCGAAGCGAGGCGCACGACCTTGTCGAGTTCGCGCTCGTAGGAAACCCAGGCTTGCGATTTGAAGAGGGTATCGGCCTCGGCAATGCGGCGGCGAGATGCGGTATCGCCGATGTCGGCGACGATCCCGGATACCTGGTTGATCGCGCGGATCTCAGCCGCGCGCACGCGCTCACCCGCGGGGAAGATCGAGTCGAAAAGGGAGATGTACGAGAAAAAGACACTGGTGCCGGCGCAGGCGAGGAACATCACCCACAGAACTGCATTGCCGAGCACGATCCTGATTCCATTGGCATAGTCGCCGATGATGCCGCCGCTGCGCGCCATGAAGAGCGGCCCAATGAGCATCACGGCGACGGCCGCGAACGCGACCTGGTGGACGACTTTGTCCTGCGCCGCGAAGCCCCAGATGGGCTGGCTGGGATCGAGGAGGCCGAGATAGAGCGCGGCCAGCAAGCCAGCCGCAGCGAACAACAGTCCGCCAACGACGATGCCTGCAAGGCCGCCGGAGACGCGACGGATCACACCGCTGTGGGCCGCTTTCGCACGCCCCGAGGCGAGGCCGGCAGCGAAGCTCTCGCCGATCAACCACGCGATGATCAGCATCACGCCCTGGATGCCGAATGTGATCAGGAGGGACAGCACCGGCTCGCCGGTGAACTGCCGCATACCGTCCCAGGTGCGCGAGCCCGCTGCGATCGAAAGCAGAAAGGCGCTCGTCGCGAGGATCGTAAGCTGCCAGTTGGTCGTAAAGGCGGCCTTGATCGTCTCGGCAAGACCAGCTTCCAGCAGCCGTGACGCAACCTTCAGCGTGACGACGACGGCGACAAGAACAAGAGCTACCCAGAGAAACTCGGACGACGATAACCATCGCGAAATCGCGACAAAATCCAGGTCCGCCATCCAGCTACTCCGCTCAGCCCGGCACGCGCGTGCAGGTTGCCCTCACGGTGACATTAACCAAGCTGGTGGACATTTTCACGCCGAGATTGGGGCTGGCGTGCGCCGGTAGTGAGGCCACAGTGTGATCGAAACCAGCTAGACGCGCTCGAACAGCGCCGCCAAACCCAGGCCACCATTGGCGCCGAGAGCGGCCACTCCGTAACGGGTGCCGCGCCTTTCCTCCTGGCGCACAAGGCGGGAAAAAAGACGCGCGACCAGCACCGCGCCCGATGCGCCGAGCGGATGGCCGCGCACAACCGCGCCACCGTCCGGATTGACCACGGCCTCGTCGATCGTCAGTTGCCGACAGAGCGCAATGACCTGCGCCGCCGAAGCTTCGCTTAGTTCGAAGGCGGTGATGGTGCTACGGTCGAGACCATTCATGCGGCCATAGAGTTTGTTCAACGCCGCGATCGGTGCTTCGGCTTCCTGGCCCGGCTCGACGCCGAGCGCCGCATTGAGTGTGGGCCGCAGCGCCGGTGGCCGGCCCAGCCGCTTCCATTCAGCTTCTGAAACGGCAACCACGAACGCCGCGCCGTCATGGAGCGTGCTGGTATTGCCCGTTGTGAGCGTCCCATGGTCGCCGCAAATCGGTTCGAGGTCGGCGAGTTCATCGGGATCCGGCGCGCCAGCGCTTTGGTCGCGCGCCTCCTCCGGCGTCGACCGCAGCGGTACGATCTCACCGACGAAACGGCGCGCGTCGCGGGCCTTCGCGGCCTTCGCGTGTGACGCCAGCGTCCAGGTGTCCTGCAGCTCGCGCGAGATTTCGTGGCGCTGCGCCAGGGCCTCACACGAATTGTGCGGCACATGCTCGGCCATGGCCGCGCCGTCGAACGGATCCGAGCGGATGAAATGCGGGGTTTGAAACAGATTGCGCGGCTTTGCGATACGCCAGGGCGCCGTCGAGAGAGCCTCGGCGCCGCCGGCGACCACGATCGAGGCCTCACCTGCCGCGATCCGCCGGGCCGCAGCCAGAATGGCCTCAAGCCCCGACGCGCACTGCTGGTCGACGGTCGTCGCCATCGCCGTTACCGACAGGCCTGAGGCCAGCGCGATGAGGCGGGCCGGATTGTCGCCTGCGGTGCAGTTGCCGACGATCAATTCGTCGACCTCGTCGCCGCCGACGCCGGCCTCCTTCAGCGCTGCCTCGACCACCGGCGCGGCGAGATCCTCGACCCGACGTACGCGGTGCAGTCCGCCGATCCGCCCGATCGCGGTGCGTTTGGCAGCAATGATAAAAACCGGGAGACTCTTCATCCAGAAACAGACCCAGAAATCAGCTCTTCAAATGCCGCGCCGCCCACGCTTACCCGGGCCGCAGCCGCGTTTTGCTCATTGACCACTCAATGATGAGCATAATCGGGCGCGAGCACGTAAAGGGTCGGGAGCGTGCATCTTGCCGCCACCAATGTGGTGGGTGCGCAACAGGACTCGGGGGTGACCTGGGGCGGAGGGCCGCCGGCTTCGGCTTGAGACCCGCGCCAAAGGGTGCCAAAAGTCGCTCCGAGGCCGCATCGATGGGGTGCGGCGAGGAAACCCGGAGAAGAACATGGATCGCGAGTTGTGGGAGAAGGGTCTCAAGGCGCGCAAGGCGACACTCGGCGCCGAATATGTCGAGAAGAGCCTGGCAACGGCGGACGAATTCAATGCCGACTTCCAGGATATGCTGAACGAGTTCTGCTGGGGCAAGATCTGGGGCGACTCGACCATCCCGCCGAAAACGCGATCGATGATGAACCTCACCATGCTGGCCTCGCTCGGCCGCATGCATGAATGGGAGCTTCACCTCAACGGCGCCCTGAACAACGGCGTTACCAAGGATGAGCTGAAGGCGATCCTCCACCAGATCGCGATCTATGCGGGCTTCCCGGCCGGCGTCGAATGCTTCCGCATCGCGCGTAAAGTGCTCGCGGAACGCGGCGGCAAGTAAAGTGCGCCGATGATACGCCTCCGGCTCGCGTGAGCCGGGGGCGATCCGCTACCGATCCGACGTCCCCACCGCCCAGCCGCCAGTCGCAGACACGTCACGAGAGGCCCCAGATGACCAAACGCCCGCCCCAGGATTGCAAGGACCTTTCGGATGTTCGCGTCGAGATCGACCGGTGCGACCGCGCGCTCGTCGATATGATCGCGGAGCGTTTCGGCTACGTCGAACGCGCCTGGCAGATCAAGCTCGACCTGAAACAGGAAGCCAACGTACCCTGGCGCAACCAGCAGGTGTTCGACCGGGTCCGGAAGATGGCCGAGGAGCGCGGCATTCCCCCCGACATGTGCGAGGCGCTTTGGCGCCAAATGGTCGGCTGGTTCATCCAGTACGAGGAAGAAAAGCTGAAGGACGAGATCGCGGCCAAAGCCCAAAAATAAGGCCTACACATCTTGACGGCATGTCCGCCCCGGACAGCCTCGCCCAAACCAGGCCGCACCCCATGCTCCGCTCGATACCGCCCGAAGTGCTCGAGATCGTCGTGCATTCGGTCATGAATCCCGGCACGATCGTTGCCGGCTACCTCATCGGCCGCAACGCCGATCAGCCGCAGAAAATTATCGTCGGCGCCTTCGCGGCGGGCCTCGCAGGCGTCCTGTTTGCGCTACTCGTAATGAAAATCGGACTTTCGCCGGATCGGCCGCGGTTGTTCCCCGGCATATTCGTCTTGTCGTTCCTGCTCGGGGCGCTGTGGACCTGGCTCGGCTATTTTGCCGCCACCTCGCGGCGCAACAAATAGACCGCCCCCCCGACTTCATTGAAGGCTTTGTCGACGACGCGATCGGCACGCTCTCGTCCGGCTTAAGGCTTGTTGCAACAAGCCCATTCGCGACGGCATTCGATGCCCAATCAAGTCGACGATATGTAAGCTGATCGCCTCCCACCACCAAAGCGGAAGTGTCGCGTCACGGCGCACAGAGTAGGGCAGGATCTCGCCAGATCTCCAAAGCGTGATGCACCGTCCTCGGTGTCCCTCTTCTTGTGAAAGCCCCTTGCCGCCGGAACTTTCGGCAATTCTAGCGAAGTAAAAGTGCAATCCCCAGCAAGCTTATCCATCGACGCTCATTGACCGCGCCGTGCCGTGCTGGTTTGATGCCC
>LNEA01000486.1 GCA_001464855.1 Rhizobiales bacterium Ga0077530 | reverse complement strand
CTGACCGGCTCGACGCTCCGGCCGCGCACGCGTGATGTGAAGGCGCGGTTCGCGCGCGCGCTCGAAAAGAAGGTGTGGCCGCTGTATGCCTCGGGCCGCATCAAGGTGGTCATGGACTCAACCTTCCCGCTCGCTCAGGCAGCCGACGCGCACCGGCGTATGGAGACGAGCCAGCACGTCGGTAAGATCGTGTTGACGTTGTAGGGCGAGACTCTCCGGCAGGACATCCGTCAATGACGCAGGCGCGCTCGTTCGTCTATGTCGCGACGTTCTACGTCGTCACCGCGCTATTCGTCGTGCTCGGAAGCTGGTTGCTGTTCGGGCCACGTTCGTGGGCGATGAAGGGGCTCGAAATCCACGGTCGCACCTGCACGTGGCTGCTGCGCCTCATCTGTGGCACGCGCATGGAAGTCCGGGGTCGCGAAAAACTGCCGCCCGGCGCCTGTCTCATCGTCTCCAAGCATCAATCGGCGTGGGATACCTTCGCGCTCATCCCGCTCTTCCACGATCCCGCGATCGTGCTCAAGGAGGAGCTGAAATGGATTCCGTTCTACGGCTGGTTCTGCTTGAAATTCGAGCACATCCTGGTCAGCCGCGGACGTGCGAGCGCGGCGCTCAAGAAACTGGTCGCTGATGCGCAATCGCGCGCAGCCCAAGGGCGCGAGGTCTTCATCTTTCCCGAGGGAACGCGGCGACCGCCTGGCGCCGAACCCGACTACAAACCCGGATACGTCGCGCTGTACGAAGGCCTCGGCTTGCCGTGCTATCCGCTGGCCTTGAACTCGGGACTTTACTGGCCGCGCCGCAGCCTCGTATCCCGCCGGGCCTTAATCGCAAAGATTTCCGTCGCGAACTGGAAGCGCGCTTGGAGGCGGCGAGCGACCGGCTGCTGCAGGAGGCCGCCAGCGCGCCCGATGCGCCGCCGCTCCCGGAGACGGCTGTGAAACGCCTCGCGGAGCTGGCGCCTGGTTTCCGAGAACACAATAAGAACATTTCTTGACGGGATGGCCTCGCGGACCTATATTAGGATTCCCTGGACCGCTGGGAGCCAGCCGCGAGTATGGCCACAGAAGCTACCGAAATGACGCCGATTTCCCGCTTCGTGTGGGATGCGAAATATCGGCTCAAAGCGGCCGATGGGACGGCGCGCGAGACGGACATCGCCGCGACCTGGACGCGCCTTGCTGAGGCGGGTGCGAGCGTCGAGAAATCGCGGGTCCGCAAGGCATGGCAGAGGCGATTCCTCGACGCACTGACGGATTTCCAATTCCTTCCCGCCGGCCGCATCATTGCGGGCGCCGGGAGCGGACGAGACGTCACGCTCTTCAACTGCTTCGTCATGGGGCCGATCGGCGACGATCTCACCTCGATATTCGACAACGTCAAGGAAGCTGCCCTGACGATGCAGAAGGGTGGTGGGATCGGCCACGACTTTTCGACGCTCAGGCCCGCGGGCGCACTGGTTCGTAGCGTTGGCGCCGGCGCGTCGGGGCCGGTGAGCTTCATGGACGTGTGGGCGCGGCGCCATGATGGCGACGATGCGGTGCGATCATCCCGACATCGAGACCTTCATCGACGCCAAGTCCGACGCGCGGCGGCTGCGCAATTTCAATTTGTCGGTGCTGGTCACCGATGCGTTCATGGCGGCCGTCGAGCGAGATGACGTCTGGAAGCTGACGTTCGAGGGCACAGTCTATCGGACTGTACAGGCGCGCGCGTTGTGGGACCGGATCATGCGCGCGACCTACGCGTACGCCGAACCCGGCGTGATCTTCATCGACCGCGTCAATGCGATGAACAACCTCGCCTACTGTGAGGAGATCCGCGCGACGAATCCGTGTGGTGAACAGCCGCTGCCGCCGTATGGCGCCTGCCTGCTCGGCTCGATCAATCTTGCCGCGCTGGTGCGCGATCCGTTCACGCCGCACGCACGCGTCGACGAGGAACGCCTCGCCGCGTTGGTGCCGGTCGCCGTGCGTTACCTCGATAACATGATCGACCTCTCGCACTACCCGCTCGAGGCTCGGTCTCGGCATCACCGGCCTCGGCGATGCGCTGGCGATGTGTGGTGAGCGTTACGATTCGCCTCGCGCCGTTGCGCTGGCCGAGCACTGGATGAGCGACATCGCGACGCGGGCCTATGCGGCGAGTGCGGAGATCGCCTCGGAAAAAGGGGCGTTCCCGCTCTACGACGCAGCCGCGTTCCTTGCCGCGCCGAATGTCGCGCGACTGCCCGAGGACGTGCGCAACCTCATCACGAAGCATGGCATCCGGAATGGCTGTCTGACGTCGATCGCGCCCACGGGCACGATTTCTCTGCTCGCGGGCAACATTTCAAGCGGCATCGAACCCATCTTCGACCTCTCCTACACGCGTCGAATTCGCGATACCGGCGACAGTTACCGGGAAGAGGTGGTGGAGGATCACGCCTATCGGATGTTCCGGCGACAGGCCGGGGCGTCCGCGCCGCTCCCCACCGCCTTTGTCACCGCGATGGCGCTCGATCCGGCAGCGCATCTCGCCATGCAGGCGGCGCTGCAGCGGCACGTCGACAGTGCGATCTCGAAGACCATCAATTGTCCCGTGGACATGCCGTTCGAGGCCTTCGAGAGCATCTATCGGGAAGCCTACGCCCTGGGTCTCAAGGGCTGCACCACCTATCGGCCGAACCCGACGACGGGGTCTGTGCTGGAGGCGACGACAACGTCGGCGAACACGCCCGCGCCTGCGCCGGCAATCGCCCCAGGGCACGCTGCGACGGCCGCCCCTCGCACCGGCGATGTCGTCTACATGGCGCGGCCGCTCGAGCGCGATCCGGTGCTGCCTGGGTTCACCTACAAACTCAAGTGGCAGGCGAGCGATCACGCCATCTATGTCACGATGAATGATATCGAGCGCGACGGCCGCCGCCGTCCGTTCGAGATTTTCATCAACACGAAGAACCTCGAGCACTATGCCTGGACCGTCGCCCTCACGCGGATGATCAGCGCCGTGTTTCGTCGGGGTGGTGACGTCACGTTCGTCGTCGAGGAATTGAAGGCGGTGTTCGACCCGCAGGGTGGGCAGTGGATGGGCGGACGCTATGTCCCAAGTTTGCTCGCGGCGATCGGCGAGGTGATCGAAGCCCATATGATCCGCATTGGCTTCCTTGCTGCGACACCGCCGCAGTACGGGACGACCGCAGCGCCAAAACACGCAATTGTGACTTCTCCTCTAGGCGTGAGTACCGAAGAGCCGTCCGCCGACGGCCGGGGTGGCGGAGTGTCGCCGATGTATGGCACTCCTCACCGGCCATCGGCGCAGCGTCGATGCCCGAAATGCCAAAGTGATCAGTATCTTCCGCAGGCGGGATGCAACGTCTGCTTAGACTGTGGCTATTCGACCTGCGGATGACGGCCCACCGGTTGGGCCAGTCTTGCTCCGTGCCCGAATTGGCACAGTTGCAGTGACATATTAACGAAGCGCCCTGAACATGGATTTTCGAACTTGAATAAACTGACTATAGGACAAACTTCACGACTACCGCTGAATTGTACTCTGCGTTCGGTGGCCGAAGGCGTTGTTTGCGCTCGTCGGCACTTTTGCCCGGCAGCGAGTGGTCTTGAGTTGGAGTGGCGTTGAGATGCCTGTGCGGCGTGCGGATCGTGTGAGTGGACGGGAGGACCGGCCGGAAGGCGGGGCCGTTCGCGCGCACAAGCGCACGTCGACGACCGAGACGGCGATCCCCCAACACATCTGGCGCGGCGCATCCGGGACGCTCTATATCCACTCGGTGACGAGCTTGGTGTTCTGCCCAGAGATGGGGCCGTCGACTTTCATCCTATTGCATCGTGACGGTGACGGGACGGCTCGCGTGCTGCGTGTCGGCTGTCTCGAGAATGCTGCGCCGTCTCTCAACCTTGCCGTGATCCGGCAACTTGGCGCCACGCTGGGCGCCAACGAGGTGCATATCCGCGCGCTTGGCAAGACTGCGGCCGACCGCGCGCGCGTTGCCTTCGATATCGAGCACGGACTTGGCGCCGCGGATAATCCGACGCGCCTTGAAGCTGCACCGCGCAAAGTACACAGCCTCGCTTAGCGTTAGTAGGCCTGTGTCGCGGCTGCTCAGCGCTCGTGCGTGCGCAGCTTACGCCCACCTAGACGCGCTCGAACCGAAGGTACGTGCACCGCCGCCCTTCGCGCACTGCCTTCGCCTCATAGCGCGTCGGTGGCCAATCTGCCGGGCGTATTCGCCAGTCGGTTGGCCCGGTCGCGGTCCAGCGAAACGATGGATGTCGCATCAACGCCACCAGCATCGTTCGGGCGTAGTCGCCGATGTCTGTCGCGAGGCGCAGTTCGGCGCCCGGTTTCAGAACGCGCGCAAGCTGATCGAGCAGGGGTGTCGCCACAAGCCGCCGCTTGCGGTGGCGGACCTTCGGCCACGGATCGGGAAACAGGACGAAGGTGCGATCCAGCGCGTTCTCGGGCAGCCACCGTAGCAGCGGGCGCACGTCGTCGGGATGGACCTGGATGTTCGGAAGTCCGGTCTCGTCGATCAGTGCCAGCACCTTGACGACGCCGTCCTCGAAGGGCTCGCACCCGATCATGCCGACGTCGGGGTGATGCCGCGCTTGCCACGCTAAATGTTCGCCACCGCCAAAGCCGATCTCCAGCCACACCTGAGACACCGGCACTGCAAACAGCGCCGCTGCACTTTGCGGCGGAGGGGCGGATAAGTCGGGCCGCACGCTCGGCCCAACAATCGTCATCAGATGCGACTGGCGCGCGCTCAGCTTGCGTCCACGCCGACGTCCGAAGGAGCGCAGCTCGCTTGAAGCCTGATCGCGGTGCTCGCCCACGCGGCGCTCCTGATTTGGAGTGGCCGTCTCAGCGCGCAGCCGCGTCCGGCACAGTCTCCAGCGCAGTACTCAGCCGCGGTGAAGCGCGCAAATCTTGTTGCCCGAGGGGTCGCGCAGATACGCGAGGTACAACTTGCCAAAGGCGCCCTCGCGCCAGCCTGGCGGCTCCTCGCACGTCTTTCCGCCATGGGCGACGCCTGCTGCGTGCCATGTCGCCGCGACATCCGGGCTCTCGCAGGCGAAGCCGACCGTGCCGCCATTGGCGAACGTCGCGGCATTGCCGTCGATCGGCTTCGTGATCGCAAACACGCCGGTCTTGGTCCGGTAGAACACCCGTCCCTTGTCGTCCATCTTGCCCGGTGCGACACCGAGCGCGCCAAGAGTCGCGTCATAAAACTTCTTCGACGCCTCGATATCGTTGGCACCGATCATGATGTGCGAAAACATATGCACTTGCCTCTTGTAACGATCCAATCCCGCGGCCTCGGCACGATGTGCCGGGCGCCCGTTCTTTCTGGCTCAAACGGCCTTCTTCATGGCGTCGGCGAGATCGGTGCGCTCCCACGAGAAGCCGCCTTCTGCGTCCGGAGTGCGGCCGAAGTGGCCGTAAGCAGAGGTGCGCGCATAGATCGGCTTGTTGAGGTCGAGGTGCTTGCGGATGCCGCGCGGCGACAGATCCATGATCTCGGAGAGCATCGTCTCGAGCTTGGCTTCGTCGACCTTGCCGGTGCCGTAGGTGTCGACATAGATCGACAGCGGCTTGGCGACGCCGATGGCGTACGACACCTGGATGCAGCAGCGATCTGCGAGACCGGCAGCAACGACGTTCTTTGCGAGATAGCGGGCGGCGTAGGCTGCCGAGCGGTCGACCTTGGTGGGGTCCTTGCCGGAGAACGCGCCGCCGCCGTGCGGGGCCGCGCCACCGTAGGTGTCGACGATGATCTTGCGGCCGGTGAGGCCGGCGTCGCCGTCAGGACCGCCAATGTAGAATTTGCCCGTCGGGTTGATGTGCCAGACGGTGTCCTTGCTGATCCAGCCGTCGGGCAGGGTCTTTCTCACGTGGGGCTCGATGATCGCGCGGACGTCCTGCGACGTCAGACTCTCAACGGTGTGCTGGTGCGAGACCACGATCTGAGTGACGCCGACGGGCTTGCCGCCTTCGTAACGCACGGTCACCTGGCTCTTGCTGTCGGGGCCGAGCTTGGTGGCCTCGCCCTTCCCGCTCTTGCGCGCCTTTGTCAGATCCTCGAGAATCTTGTGGGCGTAATAGATCGGCGCCGGCATCAGGGCCGGCGTTTCGCGGGTGGCATAACCGAACATGATGCCCTGGTCGCCTGCACCTTCCTCGCTGTTGCCGCCGGAATCGACGCCTTGCGCGATGTCGGCGGACTGGGGATGCAGCAGGATCTGGACGATCGCTTTCTTCCAGTGGAAGCCATCCTGCTCGTACCCGATGTCACGGATCGCGGTGCGGGCAACCTCGGTGATGTGCTCGTTCGTGACCGTGCTGGGCCCGCGCGTTTCGCCCGCGATGACGACATGGTTCGTCGTCGCCAGCGTTTCGCAGGCGGCGCGAATGTTCCACGGATCGATCCCCGCCTTCGGCCCCTCCCGATAGAAGAGGTCGACGATCTCATCCGAGATACGGTCACAGACTTTGTCGGGATGGCCTTCGGAAACGGATTCGCTCGTGAACAGGTACGATTGGCGCGCCAAGGGGGGCCCCCAGAGTTGGACGTGAGTTTTACAATTCGCGCAGGTTTTTGCAGCCTTTTAAGGCAACGGTCAAGCAGCCCGGAGCCGCAGGCGCTGCTCAATCGTCGCGGAACACGCGCTCGCGACGCTCGTGGCGCTCCTGCGCCTCGATCGAGAGCGTAGCAATCGGCCGCGCGTCGAGCCGCTTCAGGCTGATCGGCTCGCCCGTCTCCTCGCAGTATCCGTAGCTGCCATCGTCGATGCGGGCGATGGCGGAATCGATCTTGCCGATCAGCTTGCGTTGGCGGTCCCGAGCGCGCAGTTCCAGCGCCTTGTCGGTTTCCGACGTCGCACGGTCGGCAAGATCGGCGTGCTGGGAGGTTTCGTTGTGCAGTCCGTTCAGCGTCTCGCGTGTCTGGCGGAGGATATCCTCCTTCCACGACAGCAGTTTGGTGCGAAAATAAAGCCGCTGCTTCTCATTCATGAACGGTTCGTCGTCACTCGGCTTGTAGCCTGGGCTCAGCGAGATTTCACTCCGCCGGGCGTCGGGCTTGCCGCTCGCGCGGGCGCCTTTTTTTGCGCCGCTATCGTTCCCATTCGCGGGTTTTCCGGATTTTGTCATGCGTTGCCACCCATCATGAACCCGCTTGATCTGACCCCGGCCTGCGACGTCCGCCGCAGCAAAAAGTGCGCCACGTAATATGCCAGCCGATTTTACAGTCAAGCGAATAGCGCCATAGAGTTAGCTGGTGGCGGAAACACGGCCCTGGGCGCGGAGCCGCCTGGCAGCAGTGGGGATCAGAGTCGCGCCAGAGCTGAGGCAGGGCTTGCTGGCGGTCCCGTTGGGGGCTGGATGGAAGTTGATATCCGGAGATAATTTCGGCGCGTCCGCCCCAGAGGACAGGTTGCCCGGTTGATGCAACCGGTGGATGGACTTTGCCGTGCGGCTCTGGTAGAAGGCGCGCATGACGCAGACCCTGCCGGAGCCGATGGGCGCCGGGGGCGTTGGCGTGTTTGTCATTCAATGCGGCACATCTTGAACTCGGAGGAGCGGCCCGCTTGCAAGTTCTCGTTCGCGACAACAATGTCGATCAGGCGCTGAAGGCGCTCAAGAAGAAGATGCAGCGCGAAGGTATTTTTCGCG
The DNA here is from genome assembly GCA_001464855.1 of Rhizobiales bacterium Ga0077530. Lineage (GTDB taxonomy): Bacteria > Pseudomonadota > Alphaproteobacteria > Rhizobiales > Hyphomicrobiaceae. The sequence continues at coordinate 10,047 of LNEA01000486.1, read as the reverse complement.
AAATGAAGCTGCGTAACTATTATGAGAAGCCATCCGAGCGTCGGGTGCGTGAGAAGGCCGAAGCCGTGCGCCGGGCGCGCAAGCTGGCGCGCAAGAAGTTGCAGCGCGAAGGCCTCCTGCCGAGCAAGCCGGCGGTGACCAAAACCGCGGGTGGTCGTGGTGGTCCGGGTCGTGGTGGTCCGGGTGCCGGCGGCGCTGGTGGTTCCGGTGGCGGTTCTGGTGGCTTCGGTGGTGGCGGCGGTTCGGGTGGATTCGGTGGTGGCGGCGGTGCACCGCGGTTCTGAATTTGATGCCAGGGCGCTCCATCGGAGCGCCCTTTGTTTTTAGCGGACGCGTACGGCGTCGCCTACACGCGCCGCGGGTCGTATCCACGCCGATGGATGATTCCACCTCGAGGCGTTCGATCGCGCGGGTGGCGACAGCAGCAAATTCGAAATTTGAGAAGGCGCGGTTCGGGGGCTCCCCGATTGTAGTGCGCGAACCTAGTTCCCGCGTCGCGTAACGACCGAGCGAACTACGCTAGCGCCGACACACCATCACCCGATCGCGCTGACCCGCGTGCCGGCCCTGTTGCTCGGCCAAGGGTCGCGGTCGACGAGAATATTGCCGTCGACCTGCTGGATGTCGCGCAGCCCGCACAGCGCCATGGTGAGGTCGAGCTCCTTGCGGATGATCTCGAGCGACTTCGTGACGCCGGCTTCACCCATGGCGCCGAGACCGTACGTGAAGGCGCGGCCGATGTAGACACCCTTGGCGCCCAGCGCGATCGCCTTGATCACGTCCTGGCCCGATCGGATGCCGCCATCCATATGCACCTCGATGCGATCCCCGACCGCGTCCACGATGCCGGGAAGCGCTGCGATCGACGAGATCGCACCGTCGAGCTGCCGCCCGCCATGATTAGACACGATCAGCGCATCGGCGCCGCTGCGCGCGGCCATCTCGGCGTCCTCGGGGTCGAGAATACCTTTGAGGATGAGCTTGCCGCCCCACTCGTCCTTGATCCGCTTGACGTCGTCCCAGCTCAGCGTCGGATCGAACTGCTCCGCCGTCCACGATCCCAGCGCGGTCATGTCGCCGACGCCTTTCGCATGTCCGACGATGTTCCCGAACATGCGCCGCTTGGTGCCAAGCATTGCCGTCCACCAGCGCGGTTTCATGCCAATGTCGATGAGGTTCGGCAGCGTCAGGCGCGGCGGTGCGGTGAGGCCGTTCTTGAGATCCTTGTGGCGCTGCGCGAGGATTTGCAGATCGAGCGTCAGCACCAGCGCCGAGCACTGGGCCGCCTTCGCGCGCTTGAGCAGTCGGCTCATGAAGTCCCGGTCCCGCATTACGTAGAGCTGGAACCAGAACGGCTTGTCCGTATTTTCCGCGACGTCTTCGATCGAGCAGATGCTCATCGTCGAGAGCGTAAATGGCACGCCCGCTTTGCTGGCGGCGCGCGCCGCCAGGATCTCACCATCGGCGTGCTGCATCCCCGTCATGCCGACCGGCGCCAGCGCGACGGGCATAGCAACGGGCAATCCGACCATGGTGCTGGCGAGTGTGCGGTTGGTCATGTCGACGGCGACGCGCTGGCGCAGTTTGATGCGCTGGAAGTCGCTCTCGTTGGCGCGATAGGTGCCCTCGGTCCAAGCGCCGGAATCCGCGTAATCGTAAAACATCCTGGGCACACGGCGCTTGGCCAGGACGCGCAGATCTTCGATGCAGGTGATGGTTTGGGTCATCAGGCGCTTCCCGGGCTCAGTCGCGCGCTCTTGGCGCTTATGCCCTGGCTTTAGCGCCTTTTCTGCGCCAACGGAAGCTTGGGACGCCGGACGCTCTTATGGCCCGACGTCGTAGCGGTAGAGATCCATGCCGTGAATGCGCAGCCACGCCTTGGCCTCGCCGGCGCGCGGCATGATGCGATCGACGAGCCGCCAGAACCGCGGGCCGTGGTTCATTTCAACGAGGTGCGCGACCTCGTGGGCCGCCACATAGTCGAGTACGACGGGCGGCGCCAGCAGCAGGCGCCAGGAGAACGAGAGCTGCCCGGCGCTCGAACAGGAACCCCAACGGGTCTTCTGGTCCCGCAGCGTAATCCGCAACGGCTTCACGCGCAGTGTGCGCGCATGTCGCGCGACGGCCACCTGGAGATCGCGTGCGGCTTCCGCCAGCAACCAGTCGCGCAGCCGCCGAGGGCCATGCTCCGGGCCACCACGCACTGTGACGACCGGGACGCGGCGTCCGGCGCGTGCCGCGATATCGATGACGCCGCGACCGCGCTGCGCCGGTTCGAAAGCAATTTCGTGCGGCACGCCTCGTAGCGGAAACGTTGCGCCGTGTGTAAGTGGCACCGGCTCGGGTACGCGCTCCAGACGGTCGCATACCCAATCCCGATTGCGCATCAGGAAGCGATCGGCCTCTGCGAGGTCCGAGCTGCGTGGCATCGTCAGGATCACCGCGTGCTGAGTGCGGCTCACCCGCAGCGTCAGGCGTCGTGCAGTCGGATGGCGCCGGACTTCAACGGGCGCCGATATTCCCTCGACCTTCAGAAGCTGCACCGAATGTGCTGCTTTCGCGGTTGGCCGCTTCATGCGGAACCTCGCTCTTCGTCGTGCTTACTTCGAGTGGGTGCGCCGACTGCGCGCCTACAACACTCCCCCATGCGAACGGTGACAGCACCACCACTCGACGCAACGCGCTTCGCACTCGTTTGAGGCAGTCGTGCGGCGCAACCCGATACGCCACTCGTTACGACTCATCTAGCAGGCGAAACGACCTTCGCGAACCCGTCGAGGCCGATTGTCGCGTACGAGGGCGGAGCGATGTGTCGCCAACGCCACGCGACGCATCGGCGCCACATATTAGTGTTGGGGGACGGGCGGTGTGCTCGGAACTGCAACCGGTTGCCACGAGCGCAGTCCATTGAGCAGCAGGCTGCCGGTCAACTGCCACATCGTAAGCTGTGCAAGTCCAGGTAGATATAGGGCGCCGGCTGCCAACGCGTGTGATGGGCGTCGCGCTGGTGGCACGGTCTTGGCGGGCGCGGTCGGCGCGGGTGCTGCTTCCGCTGCGTGTCCGGATTCGCTGAATGTGAAGGCCGCCGACGAGACTTCGCGCCGCTGCGTGTCAAGCGATTCGACAGTGCCGCGGCGATTGTGCACGGGGGCGGCGAACCCGGCCTTGGTGCGCGGATCGCGCCGTCGAGCGAACGCGGCGATTCGTGGTGCGATTTCGCGACGGAATCGCGTGCCGTTGAAAATGCCGTAGTGTCCAACGTGCGGACACTCGAAATGCTGCTTGTTCGCCTGCGGGATCGACGTGCAGAGATCGTGCGCGGCGCGACACTGGCCGAGGCCGGTGATGTCGTCTTTCTCGCCTTCGATCGTCAGTAATCCGACGCGGCGGATGCAGGTCGGATCGACGAGCTGGCCACGATGGCGCATCAGTCCGCGTGGCAGCATGTGGCGCACGAACACCGTGTCGACGGTTTCGAGAAAGAACTCGGCGGTCAGATCCATGACGGCGAGATACTCGTCATAGAACTCGCGATGCTTCTCGGCGTTGTCGCCATCGCCGCGCACGAGATGAAAGAACAGCTCCTTGTGGGCGTTCATGTGCCGGTCGAGGTTCATGGTCATGAACCCGCTGAGCTGCAGAAACCCTGGATATACGGAGCGTCCGTGACCAGGACTTGGCCACGGCAAGTTGGTGATGACGTTGCGGCGGAACCAGTCGGTGCCGCGCTGCATGGCGAGCTGGTTGACCATGGTCGGGCTGATGCGCGTGTCGATCGGGCCGCCGGCCAGCGACATGGTGAGCGGCACGCACGGATCATCGGCGGCCTCCATCAGCGCGACGGCGGCAAGCACCGGCACCGATGGCTGACAGACCGAGAACACGTGAACATCGCCGCCAAAGTGCCGGAACATGTCGATCGTCGCGTCGATATAGTCGGCGAGGTTGAAGTCTCCGGCCGATGTCGGCACGTCGCGCGCATCCTCCCAGTCGGTGATGTAGACCTCGTGGTCGGGAAGGAACGCCTCAACCGTGCCGCGCAGCAAAGTTGCGAAGTGGCCGGACATTGGCGCGACGATCAGCAATCGTGGATCGCGGCCGGCGCGCGAGCGCGTGATGTCGCGCTTGAAGTGCACGATGCGGCAGAACGGATGCTGCCACACGACCTCTTCGCTGACGCCGACGGGCAAGCCGTCGACCTGAGTCTCATGGATGCGGAAGCTCGGCCGGTCGTAGCGCCGCGTCGTGCGCTCGAAAACTTCGAGTGCAGCCGCGGTATGACGCGCCATGCTCGTGTGCATCAACGGGTTGAAGGGATTGGACAGCAAGAGCCGATAGGACCCGGCAGCGGCGCGCGCGGGTCGCACGGCCGCATGGCCGAGCTCGTACCAATGGTAGAGCATCACATCATCCCCCAGTGTGTTTCCCTCGGATGATCCGTCGGACCGCCGTGCTGCACGTCTGGTGGTGCACTGTCACGTCGGAACGTTCATCCAAATGACACAAGCTCCCGTATCGAGTGTGCGCCGATTCGCCGGATGGTCAAAGGCTTGAGGGAGTTAGGAGGGACTTGCGACGAGAGCCCGCGTCGTCGTTCTCGCTCTCCCGGGACTTGCGGTCGGCCTGCTTTTCCACCAGTGATCGCTCGGGATCGTTGGGTTGGAGGCGCTGGTGACTCCGGAAGTGTTTTTCGCGGTGCTTGCAGCGGCCGCCATGCATGCCGGCTGGAACTCGGTCATCAAGGCGGGCAGCGACCCTCTGGTTACGACAACGCATCTCACGCTGTTCTCGGGCGCGATAGCACTGTGCTGCCTGCCGTTCGTTGCCGTGCCGCAGCCCAGTGTCTGGAAATGGATCGCCCTCTCGGTCGCCGTCCATGTCGTCTATCGCCTCATGGTGGTGGGCGCCTATCGACATGGCGATCTCGCACAGGTCTATCCAATCATGCGGGGCACGGCGCCGATGCTCACGGCGGTCGCCTCGGTACTTCTGATCGGCGAGTGGATCGGCGTGACCGGCTTCATCGCGGTGGCAACGCTGAGCACCGGTGTGTTAATCGATCCGGTGTGATGTTTGCCATCGTCGCGGCGATATGCACCTGCGCCTACACATTGGCCGACGGCATTGGTGCACGCGAGAACGGCTCCGGCCCGAGCTACGCGCTATGGCTCGCGGTCTGCAATTCGATCGCCTCGCAGGTCGCGGGAGTGTGGTTCGGTGGGCGGTCCGTATATGGGACGCTCCGGAGGAACGCGCTCACCTCGTTCGGCGGCGGCGCAATGATGATGGGTTCGTACTTCGTTGCGATCTGGGCCATGACGCAGGCGCCGATCGCGCTCGTTGCGGCCCTTCGGGAATCGAGCGTGCTATTCGGCGCGATCATCGCGGCCGTGTTTCTCAAGGAGCCGGTGACGCGATGGCGGGTTGTCGCCTTGTCGCTCATATTTGCCGGGATGGTCCTGCTGCGTGTCGCGTGAAGACGCCGCTCTAAGGCACCAAAGCCTTGGCAAGCCGCTCCGCGATGCGCTCGACGGGTGTCGCATGGGTGAAATGCGCGACGTAATCGCCCTTCGGGTCCCCCGCCGACGACTTGTCGTCGGTCACCTTCTTCGCGTAGACGCGATACGCCTTCTCGGCCGCCGCGATCTGCTCGGGTGAGCCGCTCAGGCCGATCAGGCGTGGATGGAAGCTCGCGACGTACTGCGCCATCTGGGCCGGTGTATCGCGCTCGGGATCGACCGTAATGAACAGGGGGACGATCTTTTCGGCCTTAGCGCCCACCTGGTCGAGAGCCGCCGCCATCACCTGAAGCCCCGAGGGGCAGACGTCCGGACACAGGGTGAAGCCGAAATAAACCAGCATGAATCGGCCGCGGAAATCCTTGTCCGTCACCGTCTTGCCGGTGTGATCGACGAGTTCGAACGGACCGCCGACCAGCGCCTTGCCGACCGACGGCATCGACGGGAGTTGATCGCGGGAGGACGGCAGCATCGTCACCGCGGCCGCCATGCCGGCAAGGAGCCCAACCAGTGCCACGGCCAATAGGCGGAAGTTCATCGCGTTCCCCTGAGAGCACGGTTTGAGCGGACGCCCTGGACCGGCGCGGCCCGCCGATCCCGCCGACCGGCTGACGTGACTGTTGTTCTTCCGCAATTTGGTCTACAAGGCCGCCTGCCACAAGCCTTGCCGCCTGCGGCGATGAGCCCCTGAGCGCGATGCAGGGGGCGACAGCGGTGCCGATCCGTATGGCTTCTATAGAACTCCATTCTCTCGGCCCACACGACAGCCGCCTGCGGATGCAGACCATCGTGCGCCTGCGTTGGTTCGTCTACTGGATCCTCGACTACGATCTCCCGGTGGCGCCCTGCCTGCTGCTGATCGCGCTGTCGGCCTGGGTCAACGTCGGCCTGCGGATCCTTTACCCGGCTCGTCATCGGTTGAGCCCGGCGTTTGCGACCGCGGTGCTGGCCTATGACATCGTCGGCCTCGCCGCGCTGCTCTACCTGACCGGCGGCATCGAGAACCCCTTCGCGCTGCTGTTCATCGCCCCGGTTACGGTGTCCGCGGCGACGCTGCCGCTGCGCAATACGGTGGTTCTCGGCATTCTGGCGATTGCCTGCGCGACGCTGCTGATTGCTGTGCATCTGCCGCTCCCGTGGAGCCGGTCAGGCGGATTGGCGCTACCGTGGATGTACAAGATCGGCGTCTGGTCGGCGATCGTCGCGGGGATGCTGTTCCTCGCGCTCTATACGGCACGCCTCTCGAAGGAAGCGCGACTGATGTCTGCAGCGCTGGCGGCGTCCGAGCTGGTGCTGGCGCGCGAACAGCGCCTGCACGCCCTCGACGGTCTCGCCGCCGCTGCCGCTCATGAACTCGGCACGCCGCTCGCGACGATCGCGCTCGTCACCAAGGAACTCGAGCACGAAGTCAAGAGCGTCCCCCACATCGCCGAAGATATCGCGCTTCTGCGCTCGCAGGCCGAGCGATGCCGTGAGATCCTGCGCAAACTGACCCGCAGTCCCAGCGCCCAGGATCCGCATCATGTCAGCCTGCCGCTGACCCAGCTCATCCAGGAAGCGGCATCGCCGTATCAGTCAGCGGCCATCACGATCGATATTACCGCGCGTCCGTTTGCGAGCCGCACGCCCGCTGAACCGGCCGACCTTCGCGAGCCGATCGGCCAGCGTCGCCCCGGCGTCATCTTCGGTCTCGGAAACCTGATCGAGAACGCTGTCGATTTCGCGCGTACCCGCGTCGAGGTGATGGCACTGTGGGACGACAAGGAAGTGTCGATCACGGTATCCGACGATGGTCCGGGCTTCTCGCCGGAAGTCATGGATACGCTCGGCGAGCCCTACGTGACCACGCGACCGTCCGGACAGCGGGCCAACGGGGCACAGACTGAAGGGTCCGGGCTCGGGCTCGGCTTTTTCATCGCCAAGACGCTCCTGGAACGCTCCGGCGCCAGCGTCATCGTCTCAAATCGCCCGGGTCCGACGACCGGGGCCGCGGTCCGCATCGCCTGGCCCCGCAGCGAGTTCGACCTGCCGTCCCCCTACTCGGCCGGCGATCTGCTCGCAGTCACATCCGCCTGACAGAAACCGTCCGACACCACATTTTAACCCCTTATTTCAATCCGCGGAGGCGCCAAACGGCTCCGGGCTTGGCGCGCCTCACAACCTTCGGTATGGTGGGTTCATGGAGAACAGTCCCGTGTCTGAAGACCTCTCATTCAAGCAGGATGAGCTGCCGGCCGACCGAACCCTCGTCATCGTCGACGATGATCGGGCATTCCTGCAGCGGCTTGGCCGCGCGATGGAGTTGCGCGGGTTCGAGGTGCGCATGGGCCACTCCGTTGCCGAGGGCCTCGATCTGATCCGCCAACAGGCCCCCGCGTTTGCGGTTGTGGACATGCGGCTCGAGGATGGAAATGGGCTCGACGTGATTGCGGAACTCGCGCGCGTCCGACCCGACGCCCGCACCGCGGTGTCGGCCGTGAAATTGGGCGCTGTCGATTATCTCGCCAAGCCTGCCGACGCAGACGACGTCACGGATGCGCTGCTGGCGCCATCCGGCGAGCGGGCGCCGCCGCCGGAGAATCCGATGTCGGCGGATCGTGTCCGCTGGGAGCACATCCAGCGCGTCTATGAGCTGTGCAGCCGTAACGTCTCGGAAACCGCGCGACGCCTCAACATGCATCGCCGAACGCTGCAGCGCATCCTCGCCAAGCGCGCCCCGAAATAGCTGATCCTCCCGTCCTGCAGATGGCACCTCGCGTGACGCCGATGCTGCCTGCTCGCACCACAAGAAACTCCCGATGTCCAAACTGCCTCTCCTTCATCATGACCAACGTCGTATCCGGCGTGGCGACATGGCGCGCCGTCGGTCTGGTGCCGGATTTCCTGTACCTGTGGATGACGTCCTGGGGATTGTCGTGGGCCGTCGCGTTCCCGGTCGTGCTTATCGCGCTGCCGTTGTCACGGCGGATCGTGGCGGCGCTGGTCGCGCCCCCGGTGTGATGAGTTACTCGCGCGGGCTCGGCTCGATGAGGGCCTGCGGATCGAAGGCGATGGCGAGCCGGGCCGCTGCCACTCGCGCATAGTGTAGCGTCACAGCCTTGCGCCGCGCGGGTGCGAGACGATGCTCCGGCGCCGCGCGAATGAGTTCTCCGCCATATCGATCGGCGACGATCAGGCCGGTATCGGCTGGCAAAATTTCCTGCGGGAAATCGGTCGCGACGGCAAAGAGCAGCGCGTCGCAGTAGTCGCGATACTCTGGCCACTTCTGGTCAACCTGGAAATCCGTGACGCTCGACTTGATCTCGACGATCCAGATCGCGCCGCTCACCGACAGCGCCATCACGTCGGCCCGTCGCCCGTTCGGCAGCGTCACTTCGATCAGCCCCGTCAATCCGTGCTGGGCGAGCACGCGCATGACGCCGCGGCAAATCTCGGCGGCTCTCTCCGACTGGCGCTTGTCGACCAGTGCGTCGTTTGGGTCGGTCGGATTTAGACGTGACAGACTCATTGTTCTTGCACCGCAGTAGCCGATGACATTGCGGACCGCGGAGAGCGAACTAGGCTCTTCTCCCAGCCACCAGCCAGTAGATGAATCCGCCGGCAAAGCCCGCCGTCGCGAAGACCGTCCACAAATCAGCAAGCTTGCTGGGATCCTGACCGATGGACCCAAAGCGGTTCATCAACGGCCATGCCGCGAGCACCGCGCCGCCGCCGAGGATGTAATAGACCGACGAGCGGATCCGCGCGACCTCGCCGACAATGACGAGCAGGATGGCGGGGATGATCGTAACGGTGGAGAGCAGCACGATGGTGTCCTGCGCGAGCGAGAACATGGAAAACCACGCATCGATGTCGACATCACGCCGGGCAACCGTTTGGGTGACCCGCTCCGCACCCAGCGAAAACAGGATGAACATCGCTGTGAGCGTTGCGAGAATGAACCCGAGCGGCACCATGATCAGCCGGCCGAGCACGCGCCAGACCACGGTCAGTTCTCCTCTGCGGTCGTGGTGCGCTGACTCGCGCGCAACTTCACGCTTTCAGATTTGAGCTGGCCGCACGCAGCGAGAATGTCGCGACCGCGCGGCGTGCGCACGGGGCTGGCGTAGCCGGCGCGATTGACGACTTCGGCGAAGCGCTCGATCTGCTCCCACTCCGAACACTCATATGGCGTGCCGGGCCACGGGTTGAACGGGATGAGGTTGATCTTCGCGGGAATGCCGGCGAGCAGCCGCACCAGCGCACGCGCATCCGCAAGGCTGTCGTTGATGCCTTTAAGCATGACGTATTCGAACGTGATGCGGCGCGCGTTCGACAGGCCGGGATAGTTGCGGCAGGCGTCGAGCAATTCCGCGATCGGATACTTCTTGTTGATCGGCACCAATTCGTCGCGCAGCGCATCGTTGGTCGCGTGCAGCGAGATTGCGAGCATGGTGCCGGCTTCCTCGCCCCACCGCGCGATGTTCGGCACGACGCCTGACGTCGAAAGCGTGATGCGGCGGCGCGACAGCGCGAGGCCGGCGTCGTC
>LNEA01000485.1 GCA_001464855.1 Rhizobiales bacterium Ga0077530 | reverse complement strand
ATCCGCGCCAACCATGGTGCGGAGCAGGTCGCGTTCTCGGTGACGACGCCGAGCGGCACCCACATCTCGGATTCGATCTCCTGGATCGAGCGATTCATACGGGCCTTTGGCAGCCCGAATACGATTTACGGCACGGAGATCTGCAACTGGCACAAGGATTACGCCAGTCGCTTCACGTACGGACATGATATCGGGACGCCGGACTTCGCGCATTCCGACTGCATCATGCTTTGGGGTAACAATCCGTCTTCGTCCTGGCTCGCGCGCACCGGAGAAATTCAGAAAGCCCTGAAGCGCGGCGCGCGCATGGTCGTCATCGATCCGCGGCCAACCGTACTGGCCAAGCGCGCGACGCAATGGCTCCGCGTCAGGCCTGGCACCGACAAAGCCGTCGCGCTCGGGCTGGCGCATCTGCTCATTTCGAGTGGTCGCTTCGATCAGGCGTTCGCCGCGCGTTGGACCAATTCGAGTTTGCTCGTACGTGCCGACACGGGCCGCTTCCTGCGTGAGAGCGATGTCGAATCGGGTGGACGCGCGGAGATCCTGTATTCGCGTGACAGCGCGACGGGTGCGCTGCTGGCCTTCGATGCCGCACGCGGTGTCTGGGCCGATGGCCGTGCTAATCCCAAGCTTCGCGGAAAAGGCGAAGTGCAAACGCTGAGCGGGTCGGTCGATTGTCGCACCGCTCTCGATGTGTTCGCCGAAGCTGCTGCGGAATTCCCTCCCGAGCGTGTCGCCGAGGTCAGCGGTGTCGCGCCGCACGAACTCGCCAAGGCGGCCGACATCATCGCGGGCGCGAAGTCCGTCGCTTACTACGCATGGAATGGAGTGGGCCAGAGCGTCGACGCCAGCCAGACGGATCGGGCCATATCGATCCTTTACGCATTGACCGGCAGCTACGGCGCGCGCGGCGGTAATGTGCCGGGGGGCGCGGCAAGTTTTGGTGACATCTCCGGGCAGGATCTGCTGACGCCCGAGCAGCGCGCAAAAGCGCTCGGACTCGCCGAGCGACCGCTCGGGCCCGGCCTCCACGGGTGGATCACGGCGCGCGACGCCTATCGGGCGATGGTGGACGGCGCGCCCTATCCGGTGCGTATGCTCGTGTCGTTCGGAACCAACCTGCTTGCCTCGCAGCCCGATCTCGAGTTCCACGTTCACACGGATTTCTTCGTCAATGCGACGGCGCGCTATGCCGATATTGTTCTTCCGGCGTCGACATCCTGGGAGCGCGAGGGGCTCCGCACCGGCTTCGATGGCAGTCTCGAAGGCCTGCGCCATGTGCAGTTGCGGCCGCCTGTAATTACGCCGATCGGGGAGGCGCGCTCCGATACGCATATTGTGATGGGCTTGGCGTCGCGGCTTGGAATGGCCGAGCAGATGTTCGACCTCGACGTCGACAAGGGGCACGACGCTGTTCTGGCCAAGGCGGGCCTAACGGTGGATCGGCTGAGGGCGAATCCAGCCGGCATCACGGTTGATGGCACGGTCGCTCTCGATGCGCGGCTTCCCGACGCCGACGCGGAAGATCGAGATTTATTCTGAGCGGCTGTATCTTGCGGGTTATGCGCCCGTACCTGCGGCGGGGCCTAACGACTCGCCTCCGGAGCAGCCCGGTTATCCGTTGCGCCTCGGCTGCGCGAAAAACATCGCGTACTGCCACAGTCAGCACCGCAATATCCCATCGCTTCGCCGGCTGATGCCTGACCCGATCTTGGACGTGGCGCCGGCGGATGCCGGTGAGCGGTCGATCGCGCAGGGCGACTGGGTGCGGATCAAGACCAAGGTCGGCAGTGTGATGGCGCGCGCAAATATCGTTGCGGGTCTCGCGAGCGGGAGCGTGTTTGGACAGCACGGGTGGTGGGTCGAACGCACCGACGGCGCGCCATATGACGCGGCAAAGCCGATGGCGGGGAATCTCAACGCCGCGGTGTCGACGGA
>LNEA01000484.1 GCA_001464855.1 Rhizobiales bacterium Ga0077530 | reverse complement strand
AGGCCCTTCATCAGGGCGGTGCGGAAGCCTTGTTCGTGCGTGCCGCCCTCGGGGGTCGGCACGGTGTTGCAGTAGGAGTGGAGGAAGCCGTCCTCATCGCTGATCCAGCACATCGCCCATTCGACCGAGCCGTGCCCTTTTTCCTTCTCGATGCGACCGGCGAACAGATCCTTCGTCACCCGTGCGCGGCCGTCGATCGACGCCGTCAGGTAATCCTTGAGGCCGCCGGGGAAATGAAACACCGCTTCGGCCGGTGTATCGTCCTTGATCAGTTCGGGGTCGCAGAACCAGCGGATCTCGACGCCGCCGAACAGATACGCTTTCGACCGCGCCATCTTGAGCAGTCGCGCCGGCTTGAACGCCGCACCCTTGCCGAAGATCTGCTCGTCCGGCCGGAACCGCACCTTGGTGCCGCGCCGGTTCATGGTCTGGCCGAGCTTCTCGAGCTTGGTCTGCGGAATGCCGCGGCTGAAGATCATGCGGTAGAGCTGCTGGCCGCGCGCGACCTCGACTTCGCAGTGGTCGGAGAGCGCGTTGACGACGGAAACGCCGACACCGTGCAAGCCGCCCGACGTCTGGTAGGCCTTGCTGTCGAATTTGCCGCCAGCATGCAGCGTGCACAGCACCACTTCGAGCGCCGACTTGTTCTTGAATTTGGGGTGCGGGTCGATCGGAATGCCGCGGCCGTTGTCGGCAACGCTCAGAAAGCCGTCGGCCTCATAGCGGACCTCGATCCAGGTCGCGTGTCCGGCGACAGCTTCGTCCATCGAGTTGTCGATCACCTCGGCAAAGAGGTGGTGCAGCGCCTTCTCGTCGGTGCCACCGATGTACATGCCGGGGCGGCGGCGAACCGGCTCCAGTCCTTCGAGGACTTCGATGAGGTCGGCGCCGTAGTCGTCGGAAGCATCGCCGGTCTTGCGGGCGCGCAGAGGTTTATCGGTCAACTCGGCCTCGAGCTTGGCAAACAGGTCACGGGAGGACGCCATTGCGTATGGCTCCGATCATTTTCCAGGGCGGGGACAAGAGGTGACGCAATCACTGGCAAAGAAACGCGGCAGAGCCGTCGAATCTCGGGTCATGCCCATGTCCGGTTGGTCGCACGCCGGCGCCGCATTGGCAAGGCTGGGGCGGATTTACCCCCATTGGCCGCACCTTCAGGTGGCGATTGCGCCACGCGTCGACAAATGGGTCGCACACTCAAAAATCGAGGTCCGCATAGTGCGCTGGCGGCGGCAAGCCAGGGATATGGTCGGCGAGCAGCGGCCGGAACGACGGACGCGATTTTACGCGCGCGTACCACACCTTGGCATCCGGCGCGTCGTCCCAGGGCACCTCGGCGAGATAGTCGAGGCACGAGAGCTGAGCGGCTGCGGCGAGGTCGGCGAAGCTCATCGCGTCACCAGCGAGCCAGCGGCGCGTGTAGGAGAGATAGCTGATGTAGCTCAGGTGCTGGCGCAATGCGACGTGGAGAGCCCTGAGCGCGCTCGCCTGTGGCCCCTGGACGGCGTGCCCCGGCACGAGGCGCGGCCAGACTTTCTCGGCGAGCATCGGTTGCGTGATCTCGCGATCGAGGCGGCGATGGAACCAGTCGACCAGCCGGCGCACTTCGGCACGATCCTCGGTCGAGCCCGGAAACAGGCGCACGCTCCGCGCATCGAAGCCGCCGCGCTGCATCAATTCGTCGAACCGCTCGCTGATGGCATAGGCGCCAACCACCGCGCTGCCGTCTTCGAGTTCCAAGATCGGCAGATCGCCGGAAAGCTCCAAGCCGCGCACGCCCGGCACCGCGGCCTCGGCGCTCTCCTCGATCAGCTCATGGGGAAGCTTGAGCTCGAGCATGGCGAGCCGGATCGAGCGAGAAAACGGACACAATGGAAAGTGCCTCAGCCGCTGCATCGGCGCTCTCGCTGTCCCATGTCAGTAGCAGGCCAGCAGGTGGCAGGCGATCGGGATCGCGCCACCGCCGTGGTCAGAGCACCTTGCCCGAAGCAGGGGCGACAATGGGGACGACCTTGGCCCGATCAGCCTCGCGGACCGTGAAAATCAGTCGCACGGTTTCCGGCCCCGAAGTGCCATCGAGCGCGCGCGCCTTCACGAGTTGCAACCGCACGCCCGGCAACCCTACGACCGGCGCATCCATCTCGGCGACTTCGAGCACTTCAACCTCGCGGGCATCGACCGAACCGGGCGCCAGACGCAAGCGTGAGCCAACCGCCAGCGGTTCGCTCAAGATGCCGGACTCGACGGCGACACCATCGATCAGCAATGCGGGATATGACGGGTTGATCGGATTGGCGGCGCGCGTGACGTGCAGCGCCCGCTCGCTATCGGTCACGACCTCATCGAGGTGGATCGTGCCCAGCGGCGCGACCCGCGCGTAGCTACGTTCGAGCAGCCGATCCGGGCTCAGAAATCCGGAACACATGAGGACCGCAGCGACAAAGATGCCGCCAGCCACCGCGGCGGCGACACGTCGACCCGAACGGCCGCCCATCACCTTCGCATACGCCATGCTGTCGCCTCTCATCTGCTCCCGCATCAGCCATGCCCCCCGTCGAAATCTGACCCTAGAATATGGGGTGTCCGCACCGATTCGCCAACTCACAAGGGAGTTTTCCCGCCCTCCATGGCCGAAGCGTGGCAGGCGCAACCATGTCGCACGTCGCGGCCACTCACGGCTTGAAAGGCGTGCGCCGCTCCGCAAGTATCTGGCCGCGAATGTTGAAAACGATGTCTCCGTGCTGGTTGCGCGCCTGCGAATCGGTCTGCAGAAGGCCGCGATCGGGGCGCGATTTGAGGTCGATCTTGGCCGCCGTTCGGCCCCGTATCGTGATCGTGTCCCCAGGATAAATCGGTTTCAGCCTAGCGGGCAACCACATTGCCGCTGTCGCGAATCTGCTGCTCGATCCGCTGCCGGTACGCAACGAAATGCCGGATCCAAATCGCCGCCGTATGCCAGCCCGACGCACACAGTCCACCGAACAGCGACGCCTTTCCGGCGGCCTCGTCGAGGTGGAACGGCTGCGGGTCGAACTGGCGCGCGAAATCGATGATCTCGTCCTTTGTGAAGGTGTGCGAGCCGAGTTCGTAAATTTCGCCGACCTGGCGGTCCTCGTAGAAGTTCCGGGTCGGATCGGGCGCCGGACCCTCGGGGCCCTCCCAGACATTTTCGAGCTTCGCCGGCGGTGGGCCTTGGTCTCCGCTCTCCAGTTCGGCAGCACGCTCCGGATGACGCACCTTGAGAAGCTGGTTGCTGTCCCAGATCATGATGACGTCGCCGGCCTCGTTGAGCATCTCGAACTTGACCTTGGCGAGTCCGACCTCGGGTCGCTTGGCGAACGCGCGTTTCCCTGTGCACGTGACGCGCCCGGTCAGCACCTGATCCGGAAAGAGCGGCTTCAGCCACTTGCACTCGTCGATGCCCGGCGAACCAAGCGACGTCCACTGGTCGTTGAGCAGGTCGTCGGTCAGCATCCGCATCATGATCGCGCAGGAATGGAAGCCGGAAGCACACAGACCGCCAACGATGCTCGCCTTGGCCGC
>LNEA01000483.1 GCA_001464855.1 Rhizobiales bacterium Ga0077530 | reverse complement strand
ACGCTTTCCCGCTGGCTGCCGTTTCGCGACGCGCTGCCCATTCGCCGACCGCCGCTGCGAATCCGAAGTGCCGCCGCTCGTCGAGATGGGCACGCCCGGCCATCGCGTCGCTTGCTTCAAGGCACCGCTCGAAGCCCACGTCGGGGGGCTCGCAGCATGACCCAAACGGCGGCGGACGACACGATCCTCTCGGTCGACGGACTGCAAAAGTATTTTGGCGGCGAACGTCAGTTTCCCGTCGGGCGCTCACCTCTCATCCGCGCGGTGGATGGTGTCTCGCTCGACGTCAAGCGTGGCGAGACCTTCGCCATCGTCGGCGAGTCGGGTTGCGGGAAATCGACGCTGGCCCGATTGATCCTGCGCCTGATCGAGCCGACCGCCGGCAGCGTCCGCTTCGACGGCGTCGATATCACCGCGATCAGCGAGGAGGAAATGCGGCGCTTGCGCCGCGAGATGCAGATCATTTTCCAGGATCCGTTCTCCTCGCTCAATCCGCGCATGACGGTTGGCGCCCTGATCGCGGAACCACTCGCCGTGCACGGCATCGCCAGCGGCAGCGCGCGCGCCGATCGCGTCGCGGACATCCTGCGCAAGGTAGGGTTACCGCCTGAGCGGCCAGCGTCAGCGCATCGGGATCGCGCGCGCGCTCGCCACCGGCCCGCGCCTCGTCATCGGTGATGAACCGGTGTCGGCGCTCGACGTATCGATCCGCGCCCAGGTCATCAACCTACTCGAGGATCTGAAGGGCGAGTTCGGACTGACGCTGATTCTCGTCGCGCACGATCTCGCCGTCATCCGCCACACCTCGGACCGCATCGCCGTCATGTATCTCGGCGAGATCGTCGAACTCGCCGATCGCGATGCGCTGTTTGACGCGCCCCGCCATCCCTACACGCGCTCGCTGATCGCTGCGATCCCGGTGCCGGTCCCAGGCGCGCGCGCCGCCCGCACACTTCTCGAAGGCGATCCACCGAGCCCGGCGGCACCGCCGTCCGGCTGCCGCTTCCACACGCGTTGCTCGCACGCCGAGGCGATTTGTAAGTCCGAGCGACCGATCCTGCGCCAACTCGCGCCCGGCCATACCGCCGCCTGCCATCTCGCCGAGCGGCTGCCGCCGTCGCCACCCGCATCGGCCGTTGCGGCATACTCTGACGCAAAACGCCGCCGCCTCGCGCTCTTTGCCGGCGCACAACCCGACATCGCATCCCGATTGCCATCCTAAGGAGGACAACCACATGACGACACCCCTGAGCCTCGCCCGCCGCGGATTCTCCGCGCTGGCGCTCGCGACGATAATGGCATTGCCCGCCGCCGCAGCCGATATCCGGATCGGATTGCAGGAGGATCCTGACATTCTCGATCCGCACGAGGCGCGCACGTTCGTCGGCCGCATCGTATTCAACGCGCTGTGCGACAAGCTGATCGATACCGATGAGAAGCTCGAGTTCGTGCCGCGTCTGGCCACAAGCTGGACCATCTCCGACGCGGGCAAAACGGTGACATTCAAGCTCCGCGCGGGCGTCACTTTCCATGACGGCACGCCGTTTGACGCCGCCGCCGTCAAGGCCAACATCGAGCGCGCCCAGACATCAAAAACGAGCCGCCGCAAGAGTGAGATTAAATCGGTCACTGCCGTCGAGGTCATCGATCCGACGACGGTCGCCTTCAAGCTCTCCGCGCCCGACGCGCCGCTTCTCGCCCAGCTTTCGGATCGCGCCGGCATGATGCTGTCGCCGGCAAGCTTCGACAAGCCAGTCGGCGCGAAGCCGATCTGCTCGGGCCCCTACAAGTTCGTCGAGCGAGTCCAGAACGACCGCATTGTCCTCGAGCGCTTCGCCGAGCACTGGGAGAAGGAGAAGTACAGCTTCGACAAGGTGATCTTCCGGACGATTCCAGACAGCACGGTGCGCCTCGCGAACCTCCGCTCGGGGCAGCTCGACATGCTCGAGCGGCTGGCGGCAAGTGACGTCAGTGGTGCCAAGTCAGACACCGGGCTCAAGGTCGTGAGTGTCGTCGGCCTCGGCTATCAGGGCATCTCGATCAATATCAACAACGGCGCGCGCGCGGACACGCCGCTCGGCAAGGATAAGCGCGTGCGCCAGGCGCTGTCGCTGGCGATCGATCGCGAGGCTTTGAATCAGGTCGTGTTCGAGGGGCTTTTCGAGCCGACGATCCAGCCTTTCCCATCGTCGAGCCCCTATTATGACAAGGGTTTCCCGCCGCCGAAGCGCGACATCGCCAAGGCTAAGGCGCTGCTGAAGGAGGCCGGCGTCCCGACGTTCAGCTTTGAGATGCAGGTTGCCAATTCGCCCGTCGACCAGCAGGTCGCTCAGGTGATCCAGGCGATGGTGGCCGAGGCGGGGATCGACATCAAGCTCCGTTCGAGCGAGTTCGCGACGATGCTCAAGTCGCAGACGGCGGGCGACTTCCAGGCGACGCGCGTCGGCTGGTCGGGCCGCGTCGATCCCGACGGCAACCTCCACCAGTTCGTGACCACCGGCGGCGGGATCAACGACACCAAGTTTTCCAATCCGATCGTCGACAAGGAACTCAACGCGTCGCGCCTCGTCTATGACGTCGCCGCGCGCAAGGCACACTTCGACGCCGCTGCGAAGGTGCTCCGCGAGGAGCTACCGCTCGTCTATCTCTACCTTCCGGCCTGGATCTGGGCGCTCAGCAATAAAGTCGACGGCTTCGTGCCCAACCCGGACGGCATGATCCGTCTCGCCGGCGTCAAGCTCAAGTAGTCCCGCGGCGCCCCTCGATCGCGGCGCCGCCTCAACGCGTGAATGCACATGTGGTCGCTCATCCTGCGGCGTCTGGTGGTCGCCATCCCGACGCTGTTCCTGGTGATGGTGTTCGTCTTCATCCTGCAGCGGATGTTGCCGGGCGATCCATTGCTGGTCATGGCCGGCGAGGAGCGCGATCCCGAAGTCCTCGAAAGCCTGCGCAAGCTCTACGGCTTCGACCGCTCGATCGTGGTGCAGTTCGTGGTCTGGCTTCGCGAGATTGCGACGGGTAACTTCGGCGTGTCGCTGCGTACCGGCACGCCGGTGACAGAACTGATCCGCCAGACGCTGCCTGTGACCATGCAACTCGCGGTCGCGTCGCTGATCATCGCTCTGGTGATCGGCATTCCGATGGGGGTGCTGTCGGCGGTGAAGAAAGGGACGTGGCTCGACTATGTGGCGAGTGCGATTTCTCTGTCGGGATTGTCGATCCCGAATTTCTGGCTCGGCATCATCCTGATCCTGTTCGTATCGGTGAATCTGCGATGGTTGCCGGCGTCGGGGTTTGTCTCGGTGTTCGTCGATCCGGTCGAGGCGTTCCGGACGACGATCATGCCGGCGTTCGTGCTCGGCAGCGGCCTGGCTGCGACACTGATGCGGCACACACGTTCGGCGATGCTCGAGGTGCTGCGGCTCGACTACATCCGCACCGCGCGTGCGAAAGGCCTGCTCGAACCGGCGGTCGTTTTTCGACATGCGCTGCGCAATGCGCTGGTCCCGATCGTCACGCTGTCGACGCTGCTGTTCGGCCAGCTTCTCGCCGGTGCCGTGCTGACTGAGCAAGTGTTCACGATCCCCGGTTTCGGCAAGCTGATCGTCGATGCTGTTTTCAATCGCGACTACGGCGTCGTCCAGGGCGTCGTCCTGTGTACGGCGATCGCGTTCATCTTGATGAACCTCGTCGCCGACGTGCTCTATATCCTGATCAATCCGAGGCTGCGCACCGCATGACCGCCGCCTCACCCGTACAGAGTCCCGCGGCTGGCGCCGAAGCACTGGCGCAGCGACGCAACCGCGCGCTCGCCAAGTTCCTCGCCAATCGTGCCGCGGTCGCTGGAGCGGTCATCGTTGCGGTTTTCGTGCTGCTCGCGATCTTCGCGCCGTTGGTCGCGCCCTTCGATCCGAGCAAGACCAACTTCCTGGCGCTGCGCAAGCCGCCTTCGGCGGTCTACTGGCTGGGTACCGACGAGATCGGCCGCGACATCCTTTCGCGCCTTATCCATGGCGGCATCGCCTCGCTTTACGCCGGCGTCGTCTCGGTTTTCATCGCGCTCGCGGTCGGGATGCCGATCGGCCTCATCGCCGGTTGGTTCGGCGGCTGGGCCGACGCGCTGATCTCGCGGGCGACCGACGCGCTACTGGCGGTGCCGTTCCTGATCCTGGCAATCGCGCTCGCCGCCTCGCTTGGGCCGTCGCTGACGAACGCAATGATTGCGATCGGTCTCTCGCAGGTGCCGATTTTCGTTCGCCTCACGCGCGGACAGGTGCTTGCCGTCAAGACCGAGGACTTCGTCGAAGGCGCGCGCGCCGTCGGCGTTCCGAATATGCAGATCCTACTCCGCCACATCACGCCGAACATCACGGCGCCGCTGCTGGTTCAAGGGACGCTGACGGTCGCGACGGCGATCATTGCCGAAGCGAGCCTGTCGTTCCTCGGGCTCGGTCAGCAGCCGCCCGCGCCGTCGTGGGGCTCGATGCTCAACACGGCGAAGAACTACATGGACAGCGCGCCGTGGATGTCGATCTCGCCCGGCCTCGCAATCTGCCTCGT
>LNEA01000482.1 GCA_001464855.1 Rhizobiales bacterium Ga0077530 | reverse complement strand
TTCGGACCGGTCGCGCCGATCTTCAAATTCAAGACCGAGGAAGAAGCCATCGCGATGGCCAACGACACCGAGTTCGGTCTCGCCTGCTACTTCTACGCCCGAGACATCGGACGCGTCTGGCGCGTTGCCGAGGGTCTCGAATACGGCATGGTCGGCATCAACGAGGGCATCATCTCGACCGAGCTCGCACCGTTCGGCGGCGTCAAGGAATCCGGCATCGGCCGAGAAGGTTCGGCCCATGGCATCGATGGCTTCGTTGAACTGAAATACATGCTGATGGGTGGGCTTTAGGCCTTGGTTGCCGCCGACGCGTACCGCGTCGTGCTGAAAGCACGCCCGCGGCGTGACGCCTACACGCGCGGCGGCGCCGCCTCGCCGGTCGGCGATCTCACCTCGCGGCCTTCGGCCGCTACACCGTAGCCTTCTCCCCGTTGGAGGGGGTCTTCGCAACACCTGAAGGCCTGACAGAGGCCAACCTCGGAGAGAGATGAGCCATGCTCAAACAGGTCGAAACCGGAGACATGGTGTTCATCGGTGAAGGGCAGGAAGGGATCGGCGCGGTTCGCGAGATCCGCAAGGCCGATTTCGTTCTCTATGTCGAAAACGCAGGGGAGTTCGAAATCCCTGCGACGGCGATCGTTGGCGTCCATGATCGCAAGGTGATCGTCAATCCGCTCAAACTGCCTCGGCGACTGCTTGAGGCGGTGGGCCACGCGCACGATAGCGAAGACCCCAAACTCGTCGGGTGATTGCGCCCATCCGCACTGTCGCCAGCCCAAGAAAACGCCGCTACAATTGCGGTCATCATTCTAATCCGGGGGAGCCTCCATATGGTCGAGCGCGGCAACGAGCGGGTTGCTTGGTTCAACGGCGAGTTCATGCCCGAAAGCCAGGTCAAGATTCCATTTCGTGACTTGAGCTGGGTCTATGGCGACGGCTGCTTCGACATGACCCGCAGCTTCAATCACAACCTGTTCAAGGTGAAGGAGCACGTCGACCGGCTCTACCGCTCGCTGAAATATCTGCGCATCGACCCAGGCTTCGGCCCCGAGCGCATGGTCGCGCTGACGGAGGAGTTGTTTGCGCGCAATCGCCATCTGCTCGGCCCAGATGACGATTACTGGATCGGCCAGCGCATCAGCCGTGGCGTCAAGGACGTGCCGGGCGACAACCTCAACTATCACGGACCCAACGTCGTCCTCGAATGCGCGCCGCTGCCGCTGACGCAGCGCGCCAAGCTGTTCAAGGAAGGCATCCGCGTCGTCGTGCCGTCGCACCGCCGCACGCCGCCTGAATCACTCACGCCGCGCGCCAAGACGCATAATTACCTCAACATGATCGTCGCCAATCAGGAGGTCCAGAGCGCCGACCCGGAAGCCTGGGCGGTGCTGCTCGACGTCAACGGCAACCTCGCGGAGGGCATGGGCTCAAACATTTTTACGGTCCGCGACGGTGCGCTGCTGACGCCCCGCGAGAAATTCGTGCTGCCGGGCGTGAGCCGCCAGACCGTGATCGATCTCGCACGCCAGGAAGGCATTCCCGTCACCGAGACCGACATCGACCTCTACGATAGCTACACGGCGGACGAGATGTTCCTGACATCGACGTCGCTGTGCATCTGCCCGGTGACGAAAATCAACGGTGTCGAGATCGGCCCGAAGGGACAGGTATGGGGGCCGGTCACGAAGCGTCTGGCGGAGGCCTATAGCCAGTTCGTCGGGTACGACTTCGTCGGCCAGTACCTCAAGCGGTACCAGGAGGGCATGCAAGCCCGCGCGTTCTGATTATTTCTTCGGCCGAGGCGACTTCGTGTCCTTGGCCCTCAGGAATAATCCGCTCGCGATCGCCCGCGAGAGATATTCCGCGCTGCACTCGTACGCGGCATCCGTCAGCCGCGTGCCGGTGAGTGGCCGACCCTGTTCGCTGCGCAGACGCGTGATGGTCTCGCCCGCCTCGTAGCGACTGATGCGCATGATACCAAGCGCCCCCGACACCCTCTTCAGGACGGTGCGGATCTCCTGATATTGGGGGTCTTTCGTCAGCGCCTTGATGTAATGGAGCCCGATCAGCGCCACGTCGACGCCGTGCCCGCGAAGCCAGACCAGCGTCTCGGTCAACGTTTGCTCGAATTCGTCGACGGGCATTCGAGCCATGGCATCGGCCGTCCCGACCTGCCACAGCACCAGATCAGGACTGATTAGTGCCACCTCGTTCTTGATCCGCTCGCTCGCGTCACGCACCAGTTCGGCGGACACCCCGCGGTGAACAATGGAGACATCCAGGCCCTTGAACGTCTCTTCGAGAAGTTTCTCCACCACTTCGTAGTGCCCCGACGACGCGGAGTTGCGGAGCGCAACGGGCGACGCACCGACAACCATGATGACGATGCGCTGGCGTTCGCGCAGCGCGCGCTCGACGTTGGGCAGCGGCGTCTGAGACACGATTTGCGCCGACCCGATCTGGCAATCCCGTGAAATCGGCGGCAAACTGTTCTCGGGCTTCGCCCCCTCCGCTTGGGGCGCGGCCGGTGCCGTCTCATTGACAGGCGGAAGCTGGGCCGCGGTGCCGAGAGGCACGCCGACCGCAAGCAGAGCGATCGCCGCGAGGCGCCTCAGCTTTTGCGCACGACTCTGTCGCGCCATTCGGTCAGCCATGCCACGAGACCCATGAGGAATATGCCCATCG
This sequence comes from Rhizobiales bacterium Ga0077530, assembly GCA_001464855.1. GTDB lineage: Bacteria > Pseudomonadota > Alphaproteobacteria > Rhizobiales > Hyphomicrobiaceae. The sequence goes on along the minus strand of LNEA01000482.1, from coordinate 7,903 downwards.
CGAGGATGAGAGTGTCGAGAACGATGCCGCCCGGCCATGCATAACGTATGATCTGGCTCCACAGGCTGAGAAGTGACGCTGCGCAAAACACCTCAAGCGAGTTTCTGCCGAGCATTGAGGGGTATTTGACGAAGTTTGGCACCGCTCGAGCAATATAGGGATAGACGACAGACATCACCGCGACTAGTGCCAGGAACTGAATAACCCGGATTGGGGTAGCAAAAGTCTTGCCATTGATGAACAGCAACTTCGGCGATGGCATCTTTGTTGGGTCGATCCAGGTACCCCCTGTCAGCACAAAGACCATCGCCAATAGGACGATCGGCAGGGCCGCCCAGCGTATCGCCACGATATGGCGCCGTACCCACCCGCCGATGCCGGTGTCACGCGACATCAGCAGGCCGAGCACAAAAATGAGCTGCCAGCAGAGCGGATTGAAATACCACTGACCTTCAACCGGCCAGGCGGGAATGGTCAACGGCACGACGAGCGACACGAAATAGAGACCGAGAGAGGCAGGCAGCAGCAGCGATGGGACGTAGCGATCGATGATCGCCAGCAATGGGGCGGTGAGCATGAGCGCCACATAGAGCGGCAGGATATCGAAGTAGCCGAGCTGATGGCTCAGCAGCGCGATGCCGATATGGGTCTCGACCGGCCGGTAGAAGACCGCCGCCGCATTGTGCCATTCGAGCAGGAGCGGGTTCTCGAACAGCTCCGACATTGCGGCCAGTGTTGCGATCGCGATCATGACGATCATCATGTGCGCCGCATAGAGGGTCACGGCCCGCCCGCCGAGGCGAAAGATGATCTGGCTGATTGGCGTCGGCCGCTCGGGCCCACCCAGAACGTAGCGCAGCGACCAACCAGCGAGGAACACGAACAGTTCGGCCGAGTCCGAGATCGATACCGCGCGATGGGTGAAGCGGTCGTAGAAGAGGCCGGGGATGTGGTTGGCGAATATCGAGATCAGGGCGATGCCCCGCCAGAAGTCGACGGCGTTGGGAAGTCGTGGCATCGATCAATCCGACGTTAGGCATGTCCGCGAGCATCGATGCCGGGATGGCCGACGCCAGCAGAGTGATCAGTTGCCTCAGCCCGCCGTCGCACCCTTTCGCGGCCAATAACTCCGGAAAAGGGCGACAGTTGCCGGCAGAATGATGAGCTGACCGATCAATGAGGCAAAAAGGCAGATACCGGCCAGCCGCCCGAACAACCGCAGCGACGGGAGGTGCGAGAGCACTGTAACCCCGAGACCCAGCGCCAGCACAATAGTTGTGAGCACAATGACAGGGCCGATGTGGTGCATGGTCCGCACCAGCGCATCGTTCGCGTCGATGGTCCCGGGTCTGCTTTCCTCGAGCTGGAAGCGGTTGAGAAAGTGGATCGTGCTGTCGATTGCCAACGCGAAGGCCACGGTGATCGCAATGATCGAGGCAAACTGCAGCCCCTCTCCGCCAACCCACATCAGCGCCCCGGTTGCGAAGATCGGAAACAGTGACGGCAGGATGCTGGTCACCCCCGACAACACCGACCGAAGCGCGATCCCGAGGAAAATGAAGATCACGAACATGTCCCCGATCAGGCCCCAATTCAACTCGCCGATGAGGCGGGCCGAATTGCGGGCCGCAATCGCGGGAAGCCCGGTGACCGAAATTTCATAGCCCGGGTGAGCGGCGCGCACGGGGTCCAGTGCCTTGTCGATTTTCTCGACGATGGGGAGAATCTTGCTGGCGTCGATATCGGGAAGGCGCCCGGTCACCAGGACCGCGTTCTGCTCCTTGGCGATGAACCGCTGCACAAGATGCTCGGGCAGGATGCCGATGTACTTCTTGACGGTTTCGATGTTGGTGTCGCCGGCCTCCGCCAGCCACCGACGGAGGCTTTCGACTGACCACACGTTGCCGAGGCCTGCCTCCTTCTCGAGCACGCCATGTGCGGCAGCAATCGTCGAGAGCGTCTTGTCGTCGAACAGCGATTGGCCGCCATCCCATTTGATCATCACGTGCACAGGATTGGCGCCGGTCAGCTTCTGGTCGAGCCGATCGGTTGCCGCCAACGCGTGCTCCTTGTCCGGAACCTGATCGGCGAGGCGATACTGCGGCTCGAGCCTGCCGTAGGCGAGACCTGTGAGGATGACCGCGACGAGCCCGGCAATGCTCCACGCGAGCGGTGCGGCGATGACGCGGCGGACAATCCCCTCTGTGACCCTACCGAGAACCCCAAATCCGCCATCGGTGTTCGGCTCGACGCCGGCAGGCGGCGGCGGCTCATTCGGCACCAGTAGGGCGGCGAGTGTCGGCACCACCACGGCCACCGCGATGTAGGAAATGGCGACGGCGAGCAGAGCCGCCAGCCCGAACGTGCGGATCAGCGCCGATTCCGCGAACGAAAACGACAGGAGCGCGAGCGACGCGTTCATCGCGGTCAGCAGGCACGCTGGCGCGACGTCGAGCACCGCTTCGCGCGCCGCCGTCAGCCGATCGACCCCGGCCATGATGTCGCGCCGGATCGCGAAAACGAGATGCATGCTGTCGGAGAATCCCGACACCAGGATCAGCGGCGTGATCACGTTGATGAACAGGTTGAGGCGAAAATCGAGGCCACCGAGGACGCCGAGAGTCCATAAAATCGCCAGCGAAGGGCCCGCTACGGCGAGCAGCGTCAGCGATAACCGGCGGAAAAACAGGTAAGCGATACCTGTTCCGAACAGGAAGCCGAGCCCGTTGTAGACGAAGCGATCGCGCTCGACCGCGTTGCGGATTTCGAGTTGCATCACCGGCGCGCCGGTGAGCTGAACTTTCAGGCCGGAGCCTGCGAGGCCTTTTTCCGCCGTCTCCAGGATGCCGCCGATCACCGCTTTGGCGCCGCGTTCCTCGACGAGGTTCCGGTCGAGCGCGATCACCGCGAGCGCCAGCGTCCCGTCGGCGGAAAGGAATTTCCCAGTGACGATCTCGTTGGTTCTGAGCTTGGTGATCATCGCCGCGTAGGCGTCACCCTCGGGAAGCTCATCCGGGACGATCGGTGCGGCATATCCGGTGGCGTCGGGCTTGTCCCGCGCCGACAGCATGGAGACAAGGCCGTTGACGCCATCTGTAAGTTGAAGATCCACGATCGTGCTGTTGACGACGGCGAGCTTCTCGCGCGACAGCAGCCCCGGCCCCTCGATAACGACAAGCACGTCGTATTCGCTCGAGGGGAAGCGGCGGTCGATCTCTTCGTACTGGATGAATTCCTTGGTGTTGGTGCGGAACAGCTCAGAGAGGCTGTCATCGACCTTCAAGCGCATCACACCGAATACGGCGAGGATGGACAGAAGCGCGATGATCAGTGCGGAAATACGCGGCGCGCGCAGTGCGACGAGCCCCAGCCGCTCCAGTCCGAATGTGAATGCGAAGGTGCGTCTCGGCCCGGCCGTTCCCGACCCACCCGTTTCCGGCCCGCCCGTCCCCGACATTGCGGTGTCCTCTCCCGTGTGCCCGCCCGCAGGATGCTGCCTCATCAACCGAGGCGGGACGTTCGCGGGACGGCAACGCAGCCACGGCACTGGTGCCGGCAATGCTCGAATCCCTCATGTTCGCGGGATGCTGCATCGGCAGACAGGCAACTGCAAGCCATTTACTCGGCACCCGTGATGATGGTGCACTGAGATGCCATCCGGTCACGACAAACACTTGACATGCCGAGATAAATTTCGCGGGATCAAGATGGCGCGGGCGGCCGATCGATGCCCGCCCGCGCCGCATTGCGTCACGCGGCTTGCGCCGGTTGCAGCTTGGCGACGATGCCGAGTCGCTCCTCCGCTGCGGCAAGAATCTGGCCCAGCATTTCCGCGTAACGCGTGCCCTGGAAGCCAGCCATCAGGTTGAACTTACCGTCCCAGCACCAACCCGGATTAGGATTGACTTCCAACAGCTTGATCTCGCCCTGAGCATCGGTGCGGAAGTCGATGCGTGCGTATTCGCGACAACCGAGGCGCTCGAACAGGCGCATCGAATGCTCGATCAGTTGGGCTTGCTGGTTATCGGAAAGCCGCGCTTCGACGTATCGGATTTCGGTCCAGTAGGGGCTCTGCGGATCCCACTTCGATTCGTAGCCCAGGATGCGCGGCAGCGACGGGTCGAGCCGCGAATAATCCACTTCCAAAATCGGCAGCGCGCGCAGCCCCTGATCGGGGTTACCGATCAGACCGACGCTGTACTCGGCGCCGGTCAGATACTCCTGCACCAGGATCGGGCGACGCGGGAACTCGACGCGCAACCGCTCAAGGTAGTCGAGCAGCGAGCCCTTGTTGTGGACCACGGCATCCTTGGTGATGCCCTGAGAGCTGTCACCGTAGTTTGGCTTCAGGATCGCGGGGAACACGGAAGGGAGCGTCGCCCCCTGGCCGCCGGGGCGCACGTACGTCTCCAGCGGCACCGGCACATCGAGCGTCATCGCAACCGCGCGCACGAGGCCCTTGTCGTAACACGCGGCCAACGCACCGGGGGCGGCGCCGGTATATGGAATGCGCCGCAGCTCCAACAGCGCCGGCACATGCAGTTCCTTGAAAGGATCGTTGTTGAACCCTTCGTCACACAGGTTGAGCACGAGGTCGGTGCGCAGTTCATCGAGGTCGCGCGCCAGCGTCGCGTGGTTGTCCAGATAGCGGAAGGTGTAGTTCGGCAGCTCGCTGAGCGCGCTCTTGAGCTTGCGGATCGTATCCATGTCTTCGGGATTGAACTGGCCGCCGAGTTTGATGTCGTCGGGGAGCCGCGGATCGCCCAAAAGCACGGTCACGTCGATCTTCTGGACCTTGCCGCGCGCCTTGCGCGCAATCGCAATCGGTGCATCCGCCGTCAGCAGGATGCGGCGCGCCATCATGCCGAGATCCTGATCGCGATCCGAGACACTTTCGGCGCTGCCGTGGTGGCGGACGTTGCGGAAACCGGTCTTCTCCAAAAGGCGCGTGATGCTTTCGCGCGTATACAGGCGCTCGGCGTAGAACTGGTCGGCGATCACGCCCTGCTCGTCGTTCACGATGACCTCGCGTGAGATCAGGCGCTCGCGGTCGGCCGAGATCGAGCGCTCGCGGCACACGAAATGGTGTTCGTCGATCCACTCCCACGAGCGGCGCTCGAAGTGCTCGGCCATGTAGGCGCCGTCGGTGATGTCGAGCACGATCTGGCCGGAGGGGCGCAGCATCTTGCCGACCGTCGCCAGCACTTTCTCGTCGTCCTGCTTGTTGGAGAAGTAGCCGAACGAGTTGCCCATGATGGCGACGCAGTCGAAGCTCGACTCCGGCAGGCGCGGATTGCGGGCGTCGCCTTCCTTGAACACGACGCTCAGAGCTTCGGCCTGGGCGCGCTTGCGGGCGAGCCGGACCAGATAGCGAGAGCGGTCGACGCCCATGACGTTCTTGAAGCCGCGCCGGGCGAGTTCCAGCACATGGCGGCCCTGACCACAGCACAGGTCGAGGATGGCGCTGTGCGGCTGCACGGCGGCGGCGGCAATGAGGAAATCGACCTCGCGCCGCGTGTTCTCGCTGTTCTCGACAACGTCGCCGTCGGTCTTGACGTAGAGCGCGTTGAACAGCTTGCGCCACCACTCCGACGGCAGATGCTGCTCGAGATCGGAGACCGGCCCGAGCGAGGATCGGGCCGGAGCGCGGCGCGGCTTCTTCGGCTTGGAGGGGGTGAGGTTGGCCATAGCTGGCACGCCTTCGAGAACGCCCGTTCTGCGGAGACGACCGGGCGCCCTCATTCGGCCCCCCCGTGTCGAACCTTCCACCTCGACGAGCCCAAGTGCTGAGACACAACGGCCTCAACGCGCGGGAGCATTTAGGGTTGCCCGCGAAAAAATCAAATCAGATTCTGCTTACGCACTTTGCAGGCGCTCACCGATAGTGTCGCAGGCGTGTCGCAGGGATGGCCCGCCTGACGAGGCACGCCCCACTCCCAGCGTCGGGCGCGACCTTGACAACCCCGGCACCGCGTGCGCTTTTCCGGCCGAATCCATACTGATTTTGCGTGCCGTGATTGGCCGCGAAGGGGAACCCGGCCATGGCCGACGACAGCATGCACCGTTACCGCTCGCACACCTGCGGGGCGCTGCGGAAGAGCGACATCGGCGCGACCGCGCGCCTTTCCGGCTGGGTCCACCGGGTGCGCGACCACGGCGGCCTGCTGTTCATCGACCTGCGCGACCACTACGGCCTGACCCAGGTCGTCGTCGATCCCGACACGGCCGCCTTCAAGACCGCCGAGCGGCTGCGCTCGGAATGGGTCGTGCGGATCGACGGCAAGGTGCGCGAGCGACCGGCGGGTACGGTCAATGCCGAACTCGCGACCGGCGACGTTGAGGTCTACGCCGCCGAGATCGAGGTGCTGTCGGAAGCCAAGGAGCTGCCGGTACCGGTATTCGGCGAGCCGGACTACCCGGAAGATCTGCGGCTCACCTATCGCTTCCTCGATCTGCGCCGCGAGACTTTGCACGGCATCATCATGAAACGGCTCGCCATCACGCGCTCGATCCGGGCGCGGATGCACGATGCCGGATTCAATGAATTCCCGACGCCGATCCTGACCGCGTCGAGCCCCGAGGGCGCGCGCGACTTCCTCGTCCCCTCGCGCGTCCATCCGGGCAAATTCTACGCGCTGCCGCAGGCGCCGCAGCAGTACAAGCAGCTCCTGATGATGTCGGGCTTCGACCGCTACTTCCAGATCGCGCCATGCTTCCGCGACGAGGACCCGCGCGCCGACCGTCTGCCGGGCGAGTTCTACCAGCTCGACGTCGAGATGAGTTTCGTCGAGCAGAACGACGTGCTCGGCACCATGGAGCCGATCGTCCGCGCCGTATTCGAAGAGCACGCCGATGGCAAGCCGGTGACGCCGAGCTTCGAGCGCATCCCCTACGACACCGCGATCGCGAAATACGGCTCCGACAAGCCGGACCTGCGCAACCCGATCGAGATGCAGGACGTGACGGAGCACTTCCGAGGCTCCGGCTTCAAGGTGTTCGCCGGCATGATCGAGAAGGACCCGAAGGTGCGGGTGTGGGCGATCCCGGCCAAGGGTGGCGGCAGCCGTGCCTTCTGCGACCGCATGGATGCCTGGGCGCAGAAGGAAGGCCAGCCCGGGCTTGCCTATATTTTCTGGCGCGGGCCGGAGCTAGCTAACGAAGCTCCGGCTCAACAACTGATATCCGGAGCTTATGAAGCTGGTTCAAACCCTAAGTATATTCAAGGTGTTCAACTATTGAAGGAAATTCGTGCTGAAAACACGCAGCGTGAAACCGCACACCGAGAAAAATTTGGTGAGCATGGAGAGGCAACCGGTGCCCCCAAAAGAATAGGAGACGAGCGGACCACCCAACTCCAACGCGAACTCGGTCTAACCGTCGGCGACGCCTGCTTCTTCACGGCCGGCGATCCGGCGCGGTTCTACAAATTCGCCGGTCTCGCCCGCGACCAAATCGGCCGCGAGCTGAAGCTCGTCGACGAGAACCGGTTCGCGTTCTGCTGGATCGTCGACTTCCCGTTCTACGAGTGGAACGAGGAGGAGAAGCGGCTCGATTTCGCGCACAACCCGTTCTCGATGCCGCAAGGCGGCTCGGCGACTCTCGACGCCGCCAAATCGAACGAGGACTTCCTCGCTATCAAGGCGTTCCAGTACGACCTCGTCTGCAACGGCTACGAACTCGCGTCCGGCGGCATCCGCAATCACCGCCCTGACACGATGATCAAAGCGTTCGGCCACGTCGGCCTTGGACCGGAAGTGGTGGAAGCCCGCTTCGGCGCGCTCTACCGCGCGTTCCAGTACGGCGCCCCGCCGCACGGCGGCATGGCCGCGGGAATCGAGCGGATGGTGATGTTGCTCACGGGCTGCACGACAGTGCGCGACGTGGCGCTGTTCCCGATGAACCA
>LNEA01000481.1 GCA_001464855.1 Rhizobiales bacterium Ga0077530 | reverse complement strand
GCCTCGTCGAGCGCTGCCCAAACAGCGGCGGGATAGCCGGGTTTGCCGTCTGCCGCCGCCAGCGCGGCGCCGCTGCTCGTATCCTCGACGATGCGGTCCAGCGACCGCAGCATCATGTCGCGAACTTCGCTCGTCTCGCTCATCTGAGGCCAAGCCCCCGTGCAATCATGCCACGCAGGATCTCGCGGGTGCCGCCGCGGATCGAATAACAGGGTGCCTGCAACTGCGAGAGCTGCTGCAGTTCGTCGTAGGTATGGTCGTTACCGTCGCTGCGCGGCTCGAGGGGCAGAATGCGCCGGGTAATCTCCGGTATCGACTGCTCGAATGTGGTGCCGAGATCCTTGACAAGGGCGGCCTCCGTGACCGGAGATTGCCCTTCGTTGAGCATCCCCGCGATCGACGACGACATGCGACGTAGCGTTGCGAGATGCGCGACCAGTCGGCCAAGCTCGGCGGCCGCCATGGCGCCCGGCGTGTCGCCGACTTCGCGAAACGCCTCGACCAGCAGCGGATAGGTCGACATGAACCGGTCTGGCCCCGAGCGCTCGAAGGCGAGTTCCGAGGTCACCATGGCCCAGCCTTGGCCGACGCCGCCGACGCACATGTCCTCCGGCACGAAAACGTCGTCGAACGTGATCTCGTTGAATTCGTGGGCGCCATAGACGTTGATGATCGGGCGGATCTCGATGCCCGGCGATTTCATGTCGACGATGAGCTGGGTGAGGCCGACATGACGATCCTCCGGCCGCCCGCCGGTGCGCACCAGCGCAATCGTGTAGTGGGCGAGGTGGGCGTAACTCGTCCACACCTTGCGGCCCGTGACGCGGAACCCGCCGTCGACGGGATGTGCCCGTGTCTTGACGCTGGCGAGGTCGGAACCGGTGTCCGGCTCGCTCATGCCGATGGCGAAGTGGCAGCGCCCGGCGGCTATTTCCGGCAGGATCATCTTCTTGATGCGCTCATTTCCGTGCTTGAGGATCTGCGGGCCGCTCTGGCGGTCGGCGATCCAGTGCGCCATCACAGGCGCACCCGCAGCGAGCAGTTCCTCGACGACGACGTAGCGTTCCAGCGCGGACCGCTCATGTCCGCCGTACTGCTTCGGCCACGTCATGCCGAGATAGCCACGTTCGCCGCACTTGGCGCTGAACGCGGCATCGGACGCTGTCATGGCGCCGACGGTCGGTGCGAATGTGCCGCGGTTGCGTTCCTCGGCGAGGAAGGCGCGGACCTCGATCCTCAGTTTCTGTGCGCCCGGCGGCATGATCACCGGCTCGAAGCGAAACTCCGGCATGATAGGTCGGGCTCCTCGTAATCTGCTTTCGTTGGAGTGAGTAAGCGCTCGATCGCGCATGCGACAAGTGAAATTGCTGGATCGGTGCGCTGCCGATAGAGGATCCAGACGGACCTGGCGACTTATCTTCCCCCTCTCCCCATTGTCTTCAATGGGGAGAGGGCCGGGGTGAGGGGCGGCGGCAAATGCAATCGTCGGCGCGTGCCGCCGCCCCTCATCCTAACCTTCTCCCCGTGAAGAACGGGGAGAAGGGACAACATCGACGCGGGATCAAGCGATGGCGATTGCGCCCTGAGGTCTCCGCCGGATCCGCCACACCGTGCGTGGCGCGCCGAGATCGACGCGATCGACGATGTCGACGATCAGGAAGCGATTGTGCACCATGGCCAAGCCTTCGATGAGGCCGTTCCAGGCGTCGAGCACGCCGGGCGACGGGTTCGCGATGCCACGCATCAGGCGCCATCCCGTGCGCGCAGCAAGGATCGCGTCGCCGTCGCGCGTGATTTCTATCGTGTCGCCCTCGCCCTCGGCGATCCAGGCCATAAGCCGCGCCAGCGAATCCTCGTCGTCACCTACGATACCGGCTGCGGCGGCGATCTCTTTATAGGACTGCGCGCCGATCAGGCGACCGGTCAGGTGGCCGATGTGAGCACCTTCCGTCTCGCCGAACAGCTCCATCAGGCGCGGCAGACCACTACGCACGTACTCCATCGCATAGTTGCGATAGGCGCGCGCAAGTCGCTCCGGCGTCCAGTCGGCAGCGGGCAGACGCGGCGCGGTGTCCGCATCGAACGGCGGTGGCATCTCGCCGGGGCGGAACACGAGCCGCTCGTCCGGTGCGAGGTCGCGGTCATGCTCGAGGAAGTAGCCGGCGAGACCATGCTGGCCGTCGACGGTTTGCGCAGTGCACACAAAACCGAGGCGCGGGTTCTTCAACGACAGCCCGTTCTGCGCGTACCAGCCGGTGAGGAAGGCGCGCGACACCTCGCTCGGTACGCCACAGATCGTGGCGCCTGGATAGATCCAGCGTGGCGGCACGAAGCGCACCCACGCCTTGCGATCGCTCTCCTTCATGAACTCGACGCTGACGCCGCCGATGCTGTTCGAGAGGTAGTGGTAGGCCGCGCAGGCGACGGCGTGAGGCATTCCGGTGAGACCGAGCTTGTCGAAGCTCGACAAGAACTTTTCATGATGCTGATGGCGGAACACTGCGTGAACCCAGCGTGCCGCATCCGCGCCGCTGCGGCGGCTGACCAGCGTCAGAATGAGGCCCGTGAAGTAGCTGTGATAGAGGTCGGCCACGGCGCGTGCGGCGTGCATGGTCGGCGGCACGCCCTGGACGGGCTTCGTTATGTCGTTCGCCATCGTTGCTCTCTCGTTGACGGATCCGCTGCGTTCAGCGTCCGTTCGCCGCACGCCATGCCGCAAACTCGGCTTTCGCTTCCGTCCCACCGGGATAGAGGCCGAAGATCCCGCGGCCCTCGCGCACCTTCTCCATCACGAAATCCTCGTACGCCGTCATCTCGTGACCTTCCTCGGCGATCTCATTGGCGATGTGCGCCGGAATGACGACCACGCCTTCGCCATCGCCGACGAGGATGTCCCCGGGGAACACGGGCGCGTCGCCGCAGCCGATCGGCACGTTGACATCGACGGCGCGCTGGCGCGTCAGGTTGGTCGGCGGCGCGGGACGGTTCTGGTAGACTGGAAAGGCCATCTCGGCGAGTTCGGGGCAGTCGCGGAACCCGCCATCGCTGACGATCCCGGCAGCGCCGCGCATCATCAGGCGCGTGATCAGGATGCCACCGGCGGAGGCCGCCCGAGCATCCTTGCGGCTGTCGATCACAAGCACATGCCCCGGCGGGCAGTCCTCGATGGTGCGACGCTGCGGGTGGGTACGATCCTCGAAGACGCCGATGTGATCCAGGTCTTCGCGCGCGGGAATGTAGCGCAGCGTATAGGCCTCGCCGACCATGGTCGGCGCCTTGGTGCCGACCGGGCGGACGTCCTGGATGAATTGGTTGCGGAAGTTGCGCTTGAACAGTGCCGTCGTGATGGTGGCGACGCTGATCTTCCTCAATTTCTCGCGGTTTGCGGCGGTGAGGGGCGTGCTCATCGGTAGCGTTTCCCTGATGGTTTATTGGTTTGAACGTCGAGCGAACCACAGCGCGCGCGGGCTGGCAATCTCGAGCGTTCCCGCTCACGCATAGCGCGCGACGCGGGCCCGCAGGCTGTCGAGGATCGGGCCGAATTCAGCCTCCTCGCGGGCTTCGGGATAAAGCGCGGCAACCGGCACGTTGAAGCGCCGCGCGCGCGCGACAAGCTTCATACGACCGCGCGAGATGTGTCCCCGCACCAGCCGGTGAGGCAGATATCCGGAGCCTTCGTTGGTGAGCAGGTAGTCGACCGCCATCGGTCCGATATCGAGTGTGAGTCGCGCGCCGGAGCGTTTTGGGAACGCGATCGCGTGGTCTTCGCGGAAGTCGGGACCCCAATCCACAAGAATGTAATCGTCGGTTCGGCGTCTTGAATCACCTCGCGCGCTGGAAACGAGCACGAGTTCTTCCTCGAACAGATGCTCGATCAGCAGGCCCGGAGATTGCAGCGGCTGGTAGACCACGGCGACATCCAGCGTGCCGTCGAGCAGCCGCTGCGTCAGCATTGGGCCGGTCTCGGTGACGGCGGTGAGGGCAAGATCGGGACGCGCCGCCTTCAGTCCGGCGATCCACGAAACCAACAGACCTTGCCATAGCGTCGCTTCCGCGCCGACCGCGAGATGCTGATCGTGCTGACCCGAAAAACCCACGTCCAACTGGGCTTGTTGCCATACGCGCACCATCGCGAGCGCGTGTTTTTGAAATTGTTCACCGGCCGTTGTGATCTGCGCGCCGACTTTGGAGCGCTCGAAAAGTTGTCGACCGAGCATCATCTCGAGGTTGCGAACGCGCGATGAGACGGTCGATTGCGTGACGTTCATACGGCGCGCGGCTTCAATGAAACTGCCGGTTTCTGCGATCATCAGGAAGGTGCGTGCGAGCGCGATGTCCATGGTGCTCAGCGATGCTCGAGTGTGATCATTGCAGATGATGTATCGAAACGATCGATAGATGACAGCGAAATTTTGCGTTTGCGGCTTCGCGTGATTGCACACATTAGATGATGCATCGGCACCACAGTACAAGCAAATAGCAGGAAAGGATGATTGCAATGGCGATGAGAGCGAAGAAGGCCCCGGCGAAGAAAGTTGCGTCGAAAAGCGCAGCAAAGAAGTCCGCGGCGAAGAAGGTAGCGAAGAAGTCGGCCAAGAAGGCCGTGAAGCGTCCGGCGAAGAAGGCGGGCAAGAAGGTCGCCGTGAAGCGTGCGAAGGCCGCAAAGAAGAAGTAAGGTTCGCTCCGTTGTCATCCACAACGGAGCACCACTTCATGTCGTCGAGACTCGTCTCGATCTGGGGCGCGGCGGCCTTGCTCACGAGTAGCATCGCCGCCGACGCCGCCAGCATCACCAACCGCGATGATCAAGAACAGAAGATCACCATCACCGAGGGTGAGGCCACAACCACCGAGCACACGCTGAAGCCCGCGCAGGTGCTCGACAACGTCTGTATGAAGGGGTGCATCATCCGGCTCAACGGCAGCGAGGATGACGAATACGAGGTGGAGGGTACGGACGTCGTCTCCATCGAGGAGGGGTTTCTCTACTACGATGGACCCGACGAACCTCAGGCACCAGCAAGCGGCCCGGCAACGCCGATACCGCCGGGTGGGCTGGCGCCGCCAACCCCGCAGCCCAAGCAATGATCACCATTCGACAGCATGGGGTTACGCTTGATTAACGTTGCTGCCAGAACCCGGTCCGAAACCGGGTAATTCCCTAGCCACAATGCTCCTCCACGCGTGTAAACGCGAGTAGGCGTCTATGAGCATCGATGATCCGGTCGCTTGCCGATGGCGGCCGGATCATCGTGCCCATGGAGCAACCGAACGGAGGGATGAGATGTCTCGTGTGTCTTATACAGCCCGCATCGCTTTGGTCCTCGCGGCGGCCACGTGGAGCGGTGGACCGGCTGAAGCCCAGAAGTCCGCAATGACGGGACTCGACACGCTCCACGCGCAGGCGCGCGTCGGCGGCAAGACCTGTATGACTGACCATGAACATGGTGGGGAAGGAACGCTCGCCTCGAAGAAGGGCGCGAGCGAGGCCGGAATATGGGAAGGCATGGGGCAGCTACCGGCTTGCCGATGCCAAGACCATGGATTGCCAGGCGGGCGGATCGGGCTGGTTCTGCAAGACAACAGCCCGGCCCTGTCGCCGTTAGCACGCATCGCTGAAAGGCGCCGCAGTCGATCGCGGTGGAGGATTGTGCTCGCTATTGCGCGAGCGCCTTCTCGATCGCCCTCAACGCGTCGTCCGCTTTGGAGCCGTCGGGGCCGCCGGCCTGGGCCATGTCCGGCCGCCCGCCGCCGCCCTTGCCGCCGAGCACCGCCGCGCCGACCTTCACGAGATCGACGGCACTGTGAGACTTGGTCAGGTCGTCTGTGACGCCGACCGCGACAGCCGCCTTGCCGTCTTCGGTGACTCCAACGATCGCGACAATGCCCGATCCGACCTGCTTCTTGCCCTCGTCGACGAGGCCGCGCAGATCCTTTGGATTGAGCCCCTGGACCGTGCGCGCGATGAAATCGACGTTTCCGACCTTCTTAATACCGACAGCGACGCCCTGTGCGCTACTGGTCCCCGTGGCGCGGCCGACGGTCTCCATCACGAGCGCGCGCTTGGCGTCCGCAAGCTGCCGCTCGAACTGGCGGCGTTCTTCCACCACCTGCTTGACGCGATCGACGACGTCCTCCGGCTTGGTGCGCAACAGTCCGGCCAATTCCCGCACGCGCTCTTCATGCGCGACCAGATAGGCGCGCGCGCCATCGCCGGTCAGTGCCTCGATGCGGCGCACGCCGGCTGCGCTCGCGCCGGTTCGCGCGACATGGGTGCCGCCGCAGAGTTCCACAGACCAGGCCTTGTTCGAGCCCTCGCGCGGCGCGCCCATCGAGACGACGCGTACTTCATCGCCATATTTCTCGCCGAACAGCGCCATGGCGCCGGACTGCATTGCGTCTTCGAGCCCCATCAGGCGGGTCTCGACCGGCGTGTTCCCGATGATCACGGTATTCGCGATCGCTTCGACCTTGGCGACTTCTTCCGGCGACATCGGCTTCGTATGCGAGAAATCGAAGCGCAGGCGATCGGGTGACACCATCGACCCTTTCTGCGCGACATGCGTACCGAGCACTTCGCGCAGCGCCTCGTGCAGGAGATGGGTCGCGGAGTGGTTCGACCGGGTGGCACCGCGGCGGCCGTGATCGACATTGAGTTCGACTGCGTCGCCGGTTGCAAAACCTCCGCTTTCGACGACGCCGACATGGACGAAGAGATCGCCGAGCTTCTTTTGTGTGTCGGTGACGCGGAATACGGCGCCCTTTGGCCCCTTGATCACGCCCTGGTCGCCGACCTGGCCACCGGATTCGCCGTAGAACGGCGTCTGGTTGAGAACGAGCGCGCCCTCGTCGCCGGTCTTCAGCGTCGTGGCGACCTTGCCGCCGGAGATCACCGCCTTCACGATGCCCTCGGCGGACTCGGTGTCGTAGCCCAGGAATTCGGTCGCGCCGACCTGCTCGCGGACCTCGAACCACACGGTTTCGGTCGCTGCCTCGCCGGAACCTTTCCAGGCGCGACGCGCCTCGTCCTTCTGCCGCTCCATGGCGGTCTGGAACGCGTCGGTGTCGACCTCGATGCCGCGAACGCGCAGTGCGTCCTGTGTCAAATCGAGCGGAAACCCAAAGGTGTCGTAGAGTTTGAAGGCCGTTTCGCCCGAGAACGTCGCGCCCTTCTTGAGATCGCCAGTCTCTTCGTCGAGCAGCACCAAGCCGCGCTCCAGCGTTTTGCGGAACCGCGTTTCCTCGTGGCGCAGCGTCTCGGTGATCAGCGATTGCGCGCGGACCAGCTCGGTGTAGGTGTCGCCCATCTGGCGCACGAGCGCGGGGACGAGGCGGTACATCAGCGGCTCGCGCGCGCCGAGCAGGTGGGCGTGGCGCATCGCGCGGCGCATGATGCGGCGGAGTACGTAGCCGCGGCCCTCGTTCGACGGCAGTACGCCGTCGGCGATGAGGAAGCTCGTTGCGCGCAGATGGTCGGCGATGACGCGATGCGATGCCTTGTGCTCGCCGGTCGCCTTGACGCCCGTGGCCTCGACCGACGCCTCGATCAGCGCCTTGAACAGGTCGATCTCATAGACGGACTGCACGCCCTGCAGGATCGCCGTGATGCGCTCGAGGCCCATGCCGGTGTCGATCGACGGCTTCGGCAGCGATACGCGGTCGCCCGGCCCGCGCTGCTCGAACTGCATGAAGACGAGGTTCCAGAATTCGAGGAAGCGGTCGCCGTCTTGCTCCGCGCTGCCCGGCGGTCCACCAGCGACCTTGTCGCCCTGATCGAGGAAGATCTCGGAGCACGGCCCGCATGGTCCGGTGTCGCCCGCCGACCAGAAGTTGTCCGACGTTGCAATGCGGATGATCTTGTCGTCGGAGAAGCCCGCGACCTTCTTCCAGATCCGGTAGGCGTCCTCGTCGTCGTGATAGATGGTGACGACCAGCCTCTTCGGATCGAGGGCGAACTCCTTCGTTACGAGTTCCCACGCGAGCAGGATCGCCTGCTCCTTGAAGTAGTCGCCGAACGAGAAGTTGCCGAGCATCTCGAAGAAGGTGTGATGCCGGTTCGTGTAGCCCACGTTGTCGAGATCGTTGTGCTTGCCGCCGGCGCGCAGGCATTTCTGCGCCGTGACGGCGCGCTTGTAGGGGCGAGTCTCTTGGCCCGTGAAAAGATTCTTGAACTGCACCATGCCGGCCGACGTGAACATCAGCGTCGGATCGTCGTGGCCGTTCTTCGCGAAGAAGTCGACGAACGTGGAGCGGATCTGATTAACGCCGGTCATGTCGAGAGCTCGCGTCGAAAGGTTTCGGTGATCTGCACCGGCAGGTCATTCAGGACGGCTGGCGAACGGCACCGGGCGCCCGTCTAGGGGCGCGTCGGTCGAGGCGCCGCCAACCTCGGGACGAGGCGCATAAAGTCCGGCCCGACCTGCTCGAACGCGCAGATCGTAACCGGACCACCATGCCGTGCAGAAGGCCTCCCCGCACTTATAAGCGAGCCGTTGAAATGCTGTCCACCGGGCGTGTGCGCCGTGTCCTCCGCTGAAACGTAGTCCTGAAGACATCAGCCCGATGGCGCAATCGGGCGCGCCACCCCCATCCCTTTATCCCGTATCTAGTAGGCGCACGGAGCACTTATCCCCGTTCAATTTTTACGCTCCTACACTACGGGAAAGTAGGCATTTGTTC
>LNEA01000480.1 GCA_001464855.1 Rhizobiales bacterium Ga0077530 | reverse complement strand
TCGATGCGGCATCTGAAGCCCTTCTCGATCGGGCTCAATTGCGCGCTCGGCGCCGAGCTGATGCGGCCCTACATTGCGGAACTGGCCGCGATCGCCGATACCCTCGTCTCGGCCTATCCGAATGCCGGCTTGCCGAACGCCATGGGTGAGTACGATGAGACCCCGCATGACATGTCATGCCAGCTCGAGCCGTGGGCCCGTGATGGACTGGTCAACATTGTCGGTGGTTGTTGCGGCTCGACGCCGGAGCACATTGCCCACATCCGGGAGCACGTCGAGAAATATCCGCCCCGCACGCCGCCGAAGCCGACGACGCGGATGCGGCTCTCAGGCCTCGAGCCTTTTGTGCACGGGTAGATGCGAAGTGATTATCCGAGCAGAAACACCTGCGGATCCTGCTGCAATTGGCGCCGTCCTCGTTGAGGCATTTGGTGGCGAGCAGGAAGCGGCACTGGTTGAGGATCTTCGGCAGGATGGTGCGCTCACGGTATCGCTCGTCGCGGAGATCGAAGGGCGCATCGTCGGCCATGTGGCGCTGTCGGCATTGAAGTCTCCGCTGTGCGCGTTGGCTCTGGCACCATTGGCCGTTTCCACGACGCGCCAGCGGCAAGGCATCGGCTCTGCGCTGATCCGGTCCGCGATCGACGGCGCTGGGGGCCTGGGCGCCACACTTGTCTTCATCCTAGGCGATCCGAACTACTACCGGCGCTTCGGTTTCACCATAGAGACGGCCGCGCCGTTTCCATCGCCCTATGCAGGGCCGCACTTCATGGCGCTGAAGTTGACGGCGAATGACGTCGCGCCCGAGCCGGTGATCTAGCTACTTGCCGACGAATGCCTTGTAGGCCGACGCGTCTACCTTCGGCATCAGGAACACCTTGTCGTCGGCGCCGCCGGTTAGGTCGAAGGCTTTGCTTTCGTCTTCTTCATCCGCGCTGCCGCAGCCAGCCGAGACGCGGATTCGGTCCAACCGCACAAGTAGTTCGGCGCCGGCGTTCCGGGCTTCAACTCTGATGCCGCCGCCGTCGCAATCGACACCACAATGAATGCCCTTGTCGGACCGAAGGGGTTGATCGCCGAGCGGCACATAGGCAAAGCCGCATTCACCGCCCGTGGTGGCGGGCTTGGCGCGCCCCTTGAGCTTCGCGGCGAAGTCGAAGTTGTAGCGGTAGCGAACCGGGTCGCTTTTCTCCTCGGGCGGAATGCGTTCGACGGCAACGCAGATGCCGATCGCCTCCACCTTCTGGCGCGGATGGGCTCTCAGGTGTTGTGCATCGTAGCGGCGCAGATAGCAGCTCTCGGCCTTGTCGACGGCGGGCGCGAGCGCGAGCAGTCGCGTGTCGAAGCCTGGCTGCAGATCGCTTTGGGCAAGCGCGGGCGACGTCGCCGTTATGAGCGCGGAAATCAGAGCAGCAGTGCGAGTGAGGTGCGTGTTCATGGCGCAAACCTGCTTTTGAGCATGCCCATGCATATCAGGCCGTTCGTTAAGCGAACGTAGCGTTCCGCTACGACGGTTCCGCCACGATTCCGCGATTGAGCAGCGCGCCAATGTCGCCCTCGGCGTAGCCGAGTTCGGCCAGGATCTCGCGACCGTGCTCGCTTACTTTCGGTGGATTGCGCCGCGTGCCGAGCCGTCGTCCGGCGAGTTCGATCGGCAGCGCGGGCGTCACGGTTTTCGTACCGTCCGGCAGCGTCAGCGGCAGCAGCCCGCCGGACTCCTTCAAGTGCGGATCGTCGAACAGCTGCGACCTTCGCTTCGAGTTCGTCGCGCTTCCATTGTGCGAAATGCTCGCGGAGGAATGGCATGAACAGCTCGCGGCTGCTGCTGCGCATCGAATTGGTCTTGAGCCGGTCGTCCGTGAAGAGGTGCGAGAAGGCGAACTCCTCGCAAAAGATCTTCCACTGCGTATCTGTGACGACGCCGAGAAAAAGCTGGCCGTCGGCGCAATCGAAGACGTCGTAGATGCCCCACGCCGAGAGTCGCTCGGGCATCGGGTTGGCCGCTTTGCCGGTCACGACGTACTGCATCATGTGCTGGCCAACGAGGAACGCGCAATTCTCGTACAGCGCGCTTTGCACGAGCTGGCCCTTGCCGCTGACGTCACGCTCCCGCAGCGCCGCGAGGATGCCGATGGCAGCGAACATGCCGCCCATCATGTCGTTGACCGACGCGCCGGCGCGCAACGGCCGCCCCGACGGGCCGGTCATATAGGCGAGCCCGGCCATCATCTGCACGACCTCGTCGAGCGCCGAGCGCTGTTCGTAAGGTCCCGACAGGAAGCCCTTCAGCGAGCAGTAGACGAGCCGCTCGTTCTGAACTTTGAGCGTGTCATAGCCGAGGCCAAGTGCGTCCATGGCGCCGGGGCGGAAATTCTCGGTCAACACGTCGGCGGTGCCGATCAGCCGGCGCGTGATTTCCATGCCTTCCGGCGTCTTCATGTCGAGCGCCAACGATCGCTTGTTGCGGTTGTACGTCGGGAAGAAGCCGGC
>LNEA01000479.1 GCA_001464855.1 Rhizobiales bacterium Ga0077530 | reverse complement strand
GATGCCTGAGAGCGGCAGGTCACGTGCGGGCATGCGGGGTTCGTCTCCAACTGGCGCGGGACAGGCGTGTCAGCCGCGGTGCTTCTTGACAGGCGCGGTGCCGGCCCATTTGATGCCGGAGACTAAAGCACGAGGTGGACATGGGGGCCAAGCCTTCTGCGGCGACCCGCAGGGCTGGCATCCCGGAAGGAAGATCATGAACCTGTTTGCGCCGCCGGAGGTGATCGAGCCTCGGGTTTTTTCGCGGATGCCGGATTCGCTGCGCCGCGCCACGCGGACCGCGTGGGCCGACTTCAACAAGGCGGGACAGCCGGTCGACTGTTTTCTCGAGGGGCCAAGCTTCGACGCCACCGGCAATCTCGTTGTTACCGACATTCCGCATGGCCGCATCTTCAAGGTCTCGCCGTCCGGTGCCTGGGCCTCAAGTTTCATGCCGACGGCCGCGCCGTCATCACCGACTACAAGCGCGGTATCATGGCGCTCGATATGCCGAGCGGTAAAGTTACTCCGCTGATCGAGACGTTCCGCACCGAGGGTTTCAAGGGCGTCAACGACCTGCATTTCGGCGCCAACGGCGACCTCTATTTCACCGACCAGGGCCAGACCGGGCTGCACGATCCGACCGGGCGGGTCTATCGCTACACCGCCGCGGGCCAGCTCACGTGCCTCGTCGGTACGGTCCCGAGCCCGAACGGCATCGTGCTCGATCTTCACGAGCGCGTCGTCTACGTCGCGGTCACGCGCGCCAATGCGGTGTGGCGGGTGCCGCTGATGATCGATGGTGGCGTGTCGAAGGTCGGGCTTGCGATTCAGCTTTCGGGTGGGCTCGGCGGGCCGGACGGTCTGGCTCTCGATGCCGAAGGCGGGTTGGTCGTCGCCCACGTCGGGCTCGGTGTCTGGCGCTTCGATGCCCTGGGACGGCCGACGCATTTCATCGACCCGCCGGGCCGCTTCGTCACCAACATCGCTTTCAAGGGCCGCCAGCTCCACATGACGGAAAGCTCGACCGGCACGATCCTCGTCGCTGACATGCCGTTCCCCGGGAAGGCGATGTTTGGGCCCGCAGCAGCGAAAGGCTGATCCTGATGATGCGCTCCAAGCTGTTTGTGCCGGGAAGTCGGCCGGAGTTTTTCGAGAAGGCGATGCGTTCGGCTGCCGATGCGCTGACGCTCGATCTCGAAGATGGTGTGGCGCCGGCACAGAAACCGGCGGCGCGGCGCGCGATCGGCGATTTTCTTGCAGGCCGCAAGCGGGGCGGCGACAAACTGATGATCGTGCGCACCAATGGTGTCGACCACCCGCAGTTCGCCGAAGACATCGACGCGGTGATGTCGGCGGGGCTCGACTATATCAGCCTGCCGAAGCTCGAGAGCGCGGATGAGGTGCGACGCGCGGTGAACGTGATTGCGGCGGCCGAAGCGCGCAAGGGCATCGACCGCCGGGTCGGCATTCTCGCGACCGTGGAGAGCCCTAAGGGACTACGGCTCGCCTATGAAATCACCAGCGCCGATCCGCGCATCGCGGCGTTGCAGGTCGGACTCGCCGACCTTTTCGCGCCGCTGCGCATCGAGCGTCATGCGGCAGCGCTGGGGCCGGTTCGATTTGCGATCAAGATGGCGGCGGCGGAAGCGGGCGTCCCAGCCTATGACACCGTCTGGACCGACGTCCCGGACCGCGCCGGCTACGAACGCGACGCCCGCGACGCGCTGGCAATGGGCTTCCTCGGCAAGATTTTCGCCGACGGAGAAGCAGGTCGCGTGGGCGCAGAAAGTGCTCGCCGCCGGCGCGCTGCCGGAGAATGTCGGCAAGGGCGCTTTCACGGTCGACGGGAACATGGTCGATGAGCCATTCTTCCGCGAGGCGCGCGCAACCGTCGATCTCGCCAAGCGCTTGCGTTTGATTTCATAAGCGCGGTAGGCCATGGGTCGAACCTCCGGTTGCCGGTCGCACCTTGCGTGAGACTTGCGTTCAATAATCCGAGCTTAGCGAGAATGTCTTCGTGATCCTGTTTCCGGCGATCGACCTCAAGGACGGGCAGTGCGTGCGCCTGCAGCTTGGCGAGATGAGCTCCGCCAAGGTCTTCAACGACGACCCCGGCGCGCAGGCGCGGGCCTTCCAGGATCAGGGTTTTGAGTATCTACACATCGTCGATTTGGATGGGGCGTTTGCGGGCAAGCCGGCGAACGCAGCGGCGGTGGAGTGCATCCTCGCCAACATCACCATCCCCGCACAGCTCGGTGGCGGCATCCGCGATCTGGCAACGATCGCGGCCTGGCTCGGCAAGGGCATCACGCGCGTGATCCTCGGCACCATCGCGGTGCGTGATCCGGCCCTCGTTCGCGCGGCGTGCAAGGCGTTCCCCGGTCAGGTTGCGGTCGGCATCGACGCCAAGGGTGGCAAGGTCGCGGTCGAAGGTTGGGCCGAAACGAGCGAGCTGACGGCCGCCGATTTGGCCCGCCGGTTCGAGGACGCGGGCGTAGCGGCGATCATCTACACCGACATTGAGCGCGACGGTGTGCTGAAAGGATTGAACCTGCCGGGAACGGTAGCGCTCGCCCGCGAGACGTCGATCCCGGTCATCGCCTCCGGTGGCCTCGCCTCGATGGCCGACATCGACGCGCTGCTCGCGCCCGAGTGCTCGATTCTCGCGGCCGCATCGACGTGCCCGAAGCGCTCAAACGACTAGCGGCGGCCCGCTAGGACCGCCGCGCTGTTTGCTTTCCGCAGGTTGTCGGTTGCGTCCGTCTCTTACACCGGCGCGCCCAGCAGGCGCGTGCGGATGTATTCGAGCTGATCGAAGTTGCCGTACTTGATCTGCAGTACGCCGCTCTCGCCGGACCCACGCCGGATCTCGACCTTGAGGCCGAGTGAATCTGCCAGCTCCTTCTCGAACGCTTTGGTATCTGCGTCCTTGTCGCGTACGCGACGGGTCGTCTGGACGGACTCGGTGCCGGCCTGAACGAGCGCCTCGACATCGCGGACGTTGAACTGGTTGTCGACGATCTGCTTCGCCAGCGTCTCGGCGTCGTCGCGTCCGACCAGCGCGCGGGCGTGACCGGCCGTCAGCTTGCCATCCTCGACCATCGAGCGGACCGAGTCTGGCAGCTTCAGCAGGCGCAGCGTGTTGGCCAGATGGCTGCGGCTCTTGCCGATGACTTCGGCGAGCCGCTCCTGCGTATAGGCGTAGCGCTCGATCAGCTCCTGATAGCCCATCGCCTCTTCGATCGCATTGAGATCGGCGCGCTGGACGTTCTCGATGATCGCGAGTTCGAGGACTTCCTGATCGGCGAGGTCGCGGACGATGACAGGCACATTGTGCAGCCCGGCGAGCTGCGATGCCCGCCAGCGCCGTTCGCCGGCGACGATCTCATAGCTGCCGGCGGCCAGCGGATCGGGCCGCACCAGGATCGGCTGGACGAGGCCTTTCTCGCGGATCGAATCCGAAAGCTCGACCATGTCGTCGTCTTTGAAGGTCTTGCGCGGGTTGTTCTTGCTCGCGCGGATCATGCCGATCGGCACCATACGCTGCTCGCCCTCGGGTGGGATCCGAGGTTGCGATACGGCGGGCTCGCCGATCAGCGACGCCAATCCCCGACCCAACCTGCTCTTCTGCATCGGCGCATTCATGAACCGCGTCCCCCACTTCCCTCGGAATTCAAACTGATCGCAATCACGTCGCCCGATCAGGCCGCTTTGTACTGCCGCTCGCGCTCGATGATTTCAGTCGCAAGCCGGATGTAGGCTTGGCTGCCCGCGCACTCGTAGTCGTAGAGCAGGATCGGTTTGCCGTGCGACGGGGCCTCCGCGACCTTGATATTGCGCGGGATCATGGTGTCGTAGACTTTCGGGCCGAAGAACTGGCGCACGTTGTCGGCGACTTCGCGCGAGAAGGCCGTGCGCTGGTCGTGCATCGTCAGGACGACGCCCTGGATCTCGAGGCCCGGATTGAGCGTCGAGCGGATCTGGTCGATCGATTCCTTGAGCTGCGAAATTCCCTCGAGCGCGAAGAATTCGCACTGGACCGGCACGAGTACGGCGTTCGCGGCGACGAGCGCATTGAGCGTCAGCAGGTTGAGCGACGGTGGGCAATCGATCAGCACGTACGTATGCGCCTGATCGCTGCCGCGGCCACGTTGCTCCGCGACGAGAGCCGTGACGGCGTCGCGCAGGCGGTAGGGCTTGCCGCCGTCCTCCTTCAGCTCGGATTCGATACCCACGAGGTCGGCGTTGGCAGCGACGATCGAGAGGCCGGGCACCGCGGTCTGGATGCGCGCCGCAGCAAGCGTCGACTGCCCGACCATGACGTCGTAGGCGGTGACGTGGCGGGCCTCGGGCGGAACGCCTACTCCGGTCGAGGCATTGCCCTGCGGGTCGAGGTCGATAATCAGGACGTTCTCGCCGACGGCGGCAAGCGCTGTCCCGAGATTGATCGCGGTGGTGGTCTTGCCGACGCCGCCCTTCTGGTTGGTGATCGCCAGGATCCGCAGGTTGTGCGCACCAGAATATCTACCGGTCACGGGCCTAGCCCTCCGTTCTCGCTCGCGGTCGCCGGATGGCGACGATGCGGGCCGCCGCATC
>LNEA01000478.1 GCA_001464855.1 Rhizobiales bacterium Ga0077530 | reverse complement strand
CGCGACAAGAAGGATGGTGCCCGTGTCGTGCTCAGGGTGGCGCAGGCGCTGGGGCCGGCGGGGGCGGCGGAGGCGAACGTGCTGACGCTCGGTGATGTTATTCGTGCGCTCAAAGGTGTGGGTCTCGATCGCGAGGCACGGGCACTGGGTCTCGAAGCGCTGATCGCCGCGTGGCCACGTTCGGCCCAGCGGTAGCAACCCGCGAATTCGTCGAAAAAGCAGATGTCCTCCTTTTTCTCATTGACGAGGAATTCATTCCTATTCAAGTTTGGTTAACAGCGTTCCTCGGCAGATGTGGCGTTAGCTGGGGTTTGTGTAACCGCGTGTACATTGCGGGGTGGGGTGCGTGTGGCGTTGCCTCCAGAATCTGGCGGCGGGCAATAGGGCTGCCCAGTGCGCGGGCTTATGCCTAGTCGCGACCGTCGTGACGAGTCCCGGCGTCGCCCGCGCCGCCGACGCCGACAAAGCGGACAAGCCGCCACTCTATGAAATCTCTGGCGGCGGTGAGGTTGTCGGTCCCGCGTGGTCGGCTTATGCGACCACGACCGTCGCACTTTCGGCGCTGGGGATCGGGGGGCCGGCAGGTGTTCGCGACGAAGGCTGGCGGCTGCGCAGTGGCGCCGGCTACTGGCAATTTTCGGATCGTCCCATCAAGTGGGTGCCGGGCGTCGGCGAAACCCGGGTGGTGCTCAAGCGGAACGGATCATTCGCCGACCTGCTGCTGGGCTACCAGAAGAGCCTCGGGCCGCTGACGGTGAAGGCCTACGGCGGCATTGCCTACGCCAACGAGCAGTGGTTTCAGGACGGGGCAGACGATGGCTCGCCGGGCAGTGATTTCGCCGCCAAGATCCTGGTCGAAAGCTGGCTCAACCTGACGCCCATGTCCTTCGCCCAGCTCGACGCCGGCTGGACGAGCCTGCGCGATACGATCACGGCGCGCGCCCGCCTCGGCTACCGGATCACGCCGACGCTCTCGCTCGGGCCGGAGGCCGGCTACTGGTCGAATGTCGACGCGGAATCCGACACCGGCGTTACCGCCTGGCGCTATGGCGGCTTTGTGCGCTTCGAGTGGGGGAGCGGCGAGATCTCGCTCTCTGCCGGTGCCGCCGACGATAAATACGCAACTCATTTTTACGCCACCGCCAACGCGCTGCTGCGCTTCTGACGTCCGAAAGTGGCGACCGGCAAAAAGTGGGCTCGATCGAGCCAGCGCTTTACCCTCGTTTAACCCTGACCGGACTACAGTGCCCTTGTCACCGCGGTCCCAGTTTTGCGTCGATCCGGTAACGCAGTACGCGAAGGGTTTGATGGCACGATGGTCAGCAAGCGGCAGGTGTGGGTGTTGCTTCTCTGCGGTGGGCTGACGGTCTATTTCGGCTATCACACGTTCAAAGGCAGGCACGGTCTCGAGACACGTTCACGCTTGATCGAGCGCTCCAATGCACTGGAGCGGGAGATCAAGTCCCTCGAGACCGTGCGTGCCCGTTTGGAGCGCGAAATGGCGCTCCTCGATGGGCCGAACGCCAATCTCGACTATGTCGAGGAACTCGCGCGGCGAGACCTCGGATTTGCAGGGCGCGGGGACCGCGTCCTGATCGAGCGGCCGAGTGGGCGCCGCTAATGCTCGCATCCGAGATTGTGGCCAGAAATCGGCGTGGTTTGGCCGCTGCTTTGCCCCTATTCCGCCACGCGCAGAACCAACGCCTAGTCAACTATTCGTGGTCGACCACGGAGATCATTCATGTATTCGCGTATGATCCGGCCGTTGAGCGCGCGTGTTTATGCGCGCGTGACGTTGCTTGTCGCGGGGCTTGCCGTAGGTCTCGCACCGGGCTGCAAGGAAGCAACGGTCGACGGGCTCCTCGATAATCCGTCGCGCCTTGGTGCACACCTTGATGTGACCGATCGCGCTGGAACGGCCCCCGAAACTGCGGCTGTCGTCACGAGCCGCACCGATCATTTCGCCGAATCCGCGCGGCGAGTCCGTATCCATCCTGCACTGGGGCCGCATACGCCGGCCGAAATCAAGCGGCGCGTCGCTGTCCTCGTCGAGCCGATCAGATTGGCGACGCCGCCGGAAGCTCGGACGCAGGTGGCCGCTCTTGGATCAGTAACGGGGTTGCCCTCGGTCGCCGCGCAAGTGACGCGTGCGCCGGTCGATATCGCGCCCGAGCCAGAGACGTCACAGCGATCAGGCCCGCGCAATGTCGTCATCCCGATGGTCGTATCGAGCAGCGGTGGCGGTACGTGGCGCGCGGAAGGCAGCGAGAAGGGCTCAGGCAGTGGCAACGCACCGTGCCGCGCCGATGCGCTGGCGCAACTCAAACAGCTTTCCGCGACCGGCTATCGAATCTACGAGCGCCTCACCGACAAGAAGATGTTCACGACCTGGATCCTTTGCGACGAACGCCAGCGCGGGCTGACGACGGCGGTGCACGAGGCGGTGCATATGCTGACCGAACAGCTCGACGCCTATCCGCTGATCGACGGCGGGCACATCAAACGGATCCGGGCGCTGGAAAAATTCGCGAAGCCTGGAAAAATCGCCGGACAGTTCAAGTCGTCCGATGATTTCGTGAAAACGTATCTGTTGCCGGGCGGTGCGTCCTCGGCCGACGATTTCACGTATCTGCTAGATGAATTCAACGCCTACGTTCATGACCTCAACACGGCCGTGCAGACCGTTGCGCTGGCGCCGAAGGATACGCGGCTCGGACATCGCGACGGCATGGCGGCGCTGATGAGCTTCGTGATGGCCTACGTCGAGTATGCGGAAAAGGAAGAGCCGCGCACCTGGGCCGGGCTGCACCGGCCCGACGTCAAGCACCTCGTGACGACGCTGTGGTCGGAGGCTGAGCGGACGATAGAATCGTCGTGCAAGGTGCCGCGCTACGCTGTCGACGACCAGTCATTCCTGCGCCACATCTGCTCGCCCTCGAACGGCCGCGCTCTCGGCCACATGCTCGGCCGCGCGCCTCGCTGCCCGAGCGCATGTCTTGGCGGCGCGAGCGGGTAGACCGAACTACATCCCCGGATAGTTGGGCCCACCGCCGCCTTCGGGCACGGCCCAGTTGATGTTCTGCGCGGGATCCTTGATGTCGCACGTTTTGCAGTGGACGCAGTTTTGCGCGTTGATCTGGAAGCGCGGCTTGCCGTCGGTATCCGCGATGACCTCGTAGACCCCGGCTGGGCAGTAGCGCTGAGCGGGCTCGGCGTACTCCGGCAGATTGTAATCGATCGGGATCGACGGATCCTTGAGCTGTAGGTGGACCGGCTGGTCTTCTTCGTGATTGGTGGCGGAGAAAGAGACGCTGGTCAGCCGGTCGAAGGTCAGCACGCCATCGGGCCGCGGATACTCGATCTTCTTTGATTGCGACGCGCGTTTGAGCGAGGCGTAGTCGCGCTTGCGATGCTTCAGCGTATAGCCGAGGCCGATTCCCGGAATGATCGTGTTCAGCCACATGTCGGCGCCGGAGAGGAACGTACCGATCCGCGTACCGAAGCGCGCGAGCAACGGCTTGGCGTTGCGCACGGGTTTCAGATCCCTTGCGATCGGCCCGGTGCGGACGGCGGTCTCGTAGGCGTCGAGGCGGTCATGCGCGCGGCCGGCGACGATCGCTTCAAAGGCTGCTTCCGCTGCGTGCATCCCCGAGAGGATCGCGTTGTGTGAGCCCTTGATGCGCGGCACGTTGACGAAGCCAGCGGAGCAGCCGACCAGCGCACCGCCGGGAAACACCAGCTTCGGGATCGACTGCCAGCCGCCCTCGGTGATCGCGCGGGCGCCATAGGCGACACGCTTGCCGCCTTCGAAAACGTCGCGGATGGCGGGGTGCGTCTTGAAGCGCTGGAATTCGTCGAACGGCGACAGGTAGGGGTTCTCGTAGTTGAGGTGGACGACGAAGCCGACCGACACGAGGTTGTTGCCATAGTGGTAGAGGAACGAACCGCCGCCGGTCTTGTCGTCGAGAGGCCAGCCGAGCGTGTGCTGAACGAGGCCCGGTTTGTGCTTGTTGGGCGCGACCTCCCACAGTTCCTTGAGGCCGATGCCGAATTTTTGCGGCTCGCTGTCGCCGTCGAGGGCGAACCGCGCGATGAGCTGCTTGGCGAGTGACCCGCGCACGCCCTCGGCGATCATCGTGTACTTGCCGCGCAGTTCCATGCCGCGCGTAAAATTGTCGTTGGGTTTGCCGTCACGACCGACGCCCATGTCGCCCGTGGCGACGCCGACGACCCGGTTTTCTTCGTCGTAGAGGACTTCTGCGGCAGCAAACCCCGGATAGACCTCGACACCGAGTTCGGCGGCCTGCTCGCCGAGCCAGCGGCAGAGGTTGCCGAGGCTGGCAACGTAATTGCCGTGGTTGTTCATCAGTGGCGGCATGGCGATGTTGGGAAGCCGCAACTCGCCGGCCGGCCCGAGGTAATAGAAGCGATCCTCGGTGACCTCGGTTTCGAGCGGCGCGCCCTTTTCCTTCCAATCGGGTATCAGCGCATTCAGCCCGCTCGGGTCGATGACGGCGCCAGAGAGGATGTGCGCGCCGACTTCGGACCCCTTTTCGAGGACGACGACCGA
>LNEA01000477.1 GCA_001464855.1 Rhizobiales bacterium Ga0077530 | reverse complement strand
AACGCGGCCGCGCCAGCAGTCTGCTAGCCCGAGATCAGTGTAGCGCCGCAACAGCGAGCGGCAGCATATTTTTGCGCGTTCCGGATCATGGGGAGCAGTTTATCGGCGGTCGCGCCAAAGCCGTCAAGGCGGGACTCGCGTCACACGGCAATCGGCGCCTTGATGCCGGGGTGTGGATCGTAGCCCTCGACGCGGAAATCCTCGTAGCGAAAGCCGAAGATCGACTTTACGTCAGGATTAACCGTCAGCCGCGGCAAGGCGCGCGGCGCGCGGCTGAGCTGGAGATCGGCCTGCTCGAGGTGGTTCGAATAGAGATGCGCATCGCCGAACGTGTGGATGAACTCGCCAGGCTTGAGGCCCGTCACCTGCGCCATCATCACCGTCAGCAGCGCATAGCTCGCGATATTGAACGGCACACCGAGGAAGACGTCGGCGGAGCGCTGGTAGAGCTGACAGGAGAGCCGGCCGTCGGCGACGTAGAACTGGAACAGGCAGTGGCATGGCGCCAACGCCATGTCCGGAATATCGGCCGGGTTCCACGCCGTGACAATGATGCGGCGGCTGTCCGGGTTGGTCTTGATGGTCTCGACGACTTCCTGGATTTGATCGATGGTGCGGCCATCGGGGGTCGCCCAGGACCGCCATTGCTTGCCATAGACCGGGCCGAGGTCGCCATTCTCGTCGGCCCATTCATCCCAGATCGAGACGCCGTTGCGTTTGAGATAGTCGACATTGGTATCGCCGGCCAGGAACCACAACAGCTCGTGGACGATCGACTTCATGTGCAGCTTCTTGGTCGTGACGAGCGGAAACCCGTCGGCAAGGTCAAAGCGCATCTGATGGCCGAACACGCTCAGCGTGCCAGTGCCGGTGCGGTCGGTCTTAGCGACGCCGTGGCGCCGTACCCGTTCCATGAGATCGAGATATTGATGCATGGGCGCAATAATAATCCGATTCCGGCGTCGGGCGCGACTTTTCCACAGGGTCGTCAGGTCCAGGCGACCGCAGCCATGATCACGAACAATAGTGCCGATCCCCACAATTCGCAGATGATCGCGAGCCAGATCCGACCGGAGCGCCACGTCAGCCAATAGGCGTAGAGCACGATCACCAATTCCTGAACGGCGCCAGCCACCGTCGTCGCGGTGGCGGCTGACAGGGCCGCTCCGGTCGTCACCGCCATCCCCCAAAAACCCCATCGCAGCTTGGCAAAGCCGGACAAGAGGAAGCCTTCGAATAGCGTCTCGCCCCCGACAACGATCCCAAGCAGCAACAGGATCACCACCGGCCAGTAGATCTCCCGAAGTGCCGCAAGGTAGTATTCGTTGTCCTTGTTGTATTCGGCGATCAACGCAGTGGGATCTAGAGCGTATCGAATGGTGACCAACGCCGAGTACAGCAGCGTGTAGCCAGCGATTGCCGCGATCACATCTACGGCGGCCGGGAGTGGAGCGTCGAGTTGGAGGACCTCGCGAGGACGATCGCCGAGGAGGCCAGCCGCAAGCCAAGTGAGCACCAAGATGGCCGCCACGACGAACGCCAAGGCGACCAGTCCGGCGATGTGCTCGTGCTGCTCGGCGAAATCGGAGGGCGACGAGCCAACGAGCGCGGGTAGGATAAAGTAGGCGACCACCGCGCCGGCGACCACTGCGGCAAACGTGATGACGAACGTCACGATCACCGCGTAAAGCGGACTCCATTGCCCGCGCGGCACGTAACGCGGCGATCCCGTGACCAGCACCGAGCCAAGTATCCCGTCGGGGCGCACCGTGCTCTGCCGGTCACTCAAGATTGGGCCCTCATGCGGCTCGCGGCCAACTTCTCACCCGAAGGAATAGAGCGCGAGAATCACCAGGAAAAAGCAATTCGTCGCTGCGTGACAGATGATGGGCAGCCAGATGGAACCTGATCGCCACAGTAGCCACGACATGTAAGCGCCGCCGATAAACACCTCCAAAAGCCCGACGATCGAGTAGCCGAGATGGAACGTGGTCCATACGGCGTTCATCAGTAAGGCTGCCGGCCAGAACCCGAAGCGCCACTGCGCTAGCGCGGACAGCACAAAGCCGCGAAACAGCAGTTCCTCGGAGAGCGGGGCGCCGAGGCCGATGCCGAGTGCGGTCAGGGGCCAGAACGGACCCTGGATCATGGGCAGGAACTGCTGCATATCGGCGAGGAACAGACTAGGTCGCAGCAGATAGACGAGCGCGTTGAAGATGCCGAGGACCAGCGTCAGGCCGGCGACGGCGGTCACCACCTCGCCGACGGTCGGCGCGCCGCGATCGGCCTGCAGAACCTCGCGCCGATTGCCGCCAAAAAGGCCCGCCGCCCACCACGTCACTCCAATGATGAAAACCTGCGAGAGCAGCAGGAAGGTGAGCAATCCGACGAGCAATTGCTGGCCGCTCAAGCGGTCCGGCGAGACGCCGGCGAATGCCGCGCTGGCCAGGGTCCCGACGACCCCGCCGGCGAGTTGGAGTCCAGCCTGGATCACGACCGCTGCTACGACCGCCAACAGCGGCGGCCATGGCCCGCGCGCGACATAGCGGGGAGGCCCCGTCAGCAATGAGTTCGACAAGCAGGTGTCTCCCCGGCCACAGATCGAAGCTGAGTTATTACTGAAAATTCACTCAAACGCATGGCGCGCAACCCACATGTGTGGCGGAGCGCGCTTTCATTTGTTAGCGGGCCATCCTATATTGAGGGTGCCGGATTCGTCCGGCTATGGTGATAAACTGACATCGGAATAAGCCTTTCGGACCCGGGGGCGGTACCCGGCGCCTCCACCAACAGCCCACTGGGATATGGCCACACATCCCGGTACGACACTGGGATCTCTGACATCCAGCGGGCTGTTGATGGGGGCGAAATAGGATCGACGAGGGTGTAAAGGGTGCTCTTTTGCCCGGCATGATACCGCCGTTATCGGGTCACCAGAATAGTTGCCAATGACAACTATGCTGAGGTTCGCCTCGCCGCGTAATGCGGTTGGGTTAGCCTGAACTCTACAGCCCTGGCGTCTAGCAACGTCAGGCGCGGTTCGGAGGGCACCGGGCAACAGAAGCCCTCCACTCTATCCTCCATGCCGAGTGCATTGAGGCGTGTAAGCGGGTCGGCACGAAGATAGATGTAGCATGACGGCAGAGCTTGAGATCGATTACGACGCTCTGGCCCAAGAGGCCATGCGTGGCGTCGTTCGCGCGGTATTGACGCGCGTGCAAAAGACCGGGCTGCCGGGCGATCATCATTTCTATATCGCTTTCGATACGCGCCATCCCGGTGTGGTGCTGTCCAAGCGCCTCAAGAGCAAATACGCCGACGAAATGACGATCGTGCTCCAGCATGTGTTCTGGGATCTCATCGTCACGGATGTCCGCTTCGAGGTGAAGCTCAGATTTGACGGTGTGCCGGAGCGGCTGGTCGTGCCGTTCGCCGCGGTCAAGGTGTTCTTCGATCCGAGCGTCCCGTACGGCCTGCAGTTCGACGAAGCGGGCGGAACCCGCGATACCGGCAGCGTCGTCGGCATCAACGAAGACACCAACATCGGTGTGGACGATCCGACAGGACTGCCGCCGGGCATGAGCGTGCCGGCCATCGGTCGCGCGCCAAGCCGCACACCCGCCGCGGAACGCAGCGAACGCAAGCGACCGGCTCGCCGCGTCCGCAGCGACAAGGACGACGACGGCGACGCGATAGCCGACAACGTGGTCGATGGCGCACCCAGCCGTCGCGCGGAACCGCAGCCCGCAACGCGCGCGCAACCCGTGCTGGCTTCCGTGCCCGCAGCGCCCGACAACGAAGCCCATTCGCCACCGCCGGGGCAGGACAACGTCATCAGCCTGGATCGCTTCCGCAAGAAGCCCTGAAGCCTGGTCTCCTGCCGGCGGCGCGCACGAGAACATGCGTCATCCGTTTTTTCATGCCCTGACCACCGAGGTCGCCAAGGTCCTCGTCATCCTGGTGATCCTGTTGTCGCTCGCCTATCTTCGCGACGTCACTTTTTGACGGCGCAGCCACGCGCGACAGTAACGGAGACCACGCCATGATACCGATCGGGCTTTTCACCGGGCAGTCCGCGCTCGTGACCGGATCGGCCTCGAACATCGGGCGCGCGATCGCGGAGGCGCTGGCGGCTGAAGGCGCCAAGGTGCTGCTCGCCGACGTCGACGCCGACCGCAACGCCGCAACCCTCGCCGCGATCGAGCAGGCCGGCGGTCAGGCCGACGCGATCGCCGCCGATCTGTCGACGCCCGACGGCTGGCGCGACCTGCTCGCGACAGTCCGTGACACACCGCTCGACATGTTCGTCCACTCGGCCTGCCCGCCGCGCAAGGAAGTCGATGACGCATCGGCCGTCAGCCCCGAGACCTGGGACGCCTTCCAGAACGTCAACGTCAAATCCGGCTATTTCCTGGGGCGCGAGATCGCGTCGGCCATGCAGGCGCGCGGCACCAAGGGCCGGATCTTGTTCATTACCTCGCTGCACGCGTACTCGCCACGCAACTTGCCGCACTATTCAGCCGCCAAGGCCGGGCAGACCATGGTCGTGCGCGAACTCGCTCGCCATTTCGGTCCCGCCGGCATCCGCGTCAACGCGATCGCGCCCGGCGCCATTCCAGGCGGCGGCTTCAACGCGAGCGCCTTCGATTTCGACGGCAAGATCCCGCTCGGCCGGCTGGGCGCGGCCGCCGACATGACTGGCCCGGCGCTGGCTCTGCTCTCCGACCGCTTCTCCGGCTACGTCACCGGCACCACCCTCGCTGTCGACGGCGGCATCGCGCTGTTCAACTGGATCAAGCCAGTTTGGGGGTAGGTTTTGGTGGTCGCGGTCCGCAACGCCTTCGGCTACTGCGGCCGCGACGGCCTCCTTCCCGGTCGGCGTCCTTACCTCGCGGCCTTCGGCCGCCAAAAATCTTCCCCTCTCCCCGCGTTTGCGGGGAGAGGGCTAGGGTGAGGGGCGGCTACAAACCCCAGCATTGTTGCGGACCGCGGTAATCAACCCTGCGCCTCTTGCCCATACCTCGCAAACCGCTCCAGCACGCGAGCCATCTCGTCGCGGGCGAGAATGTGAGGCGAGCCGAGTGTCAGCACTTTGACATACTGCTCGGCGAGCACCTCGACTTCGGCGGCGAGCGCCAACGCTTGATTGGCCATCAAGCAGGCGTCGCGATGGGCGAGACCGGCAACGACATGGTGCGCCAGTTCTTCTGTCCCGAAGGTCGCGTAGGGAACGAGCGGGATGTTGTCCCCGCCGGCCACCGCGACCATGTAGTGGAATGCGGGGATCGGGCGCCGCGCGCAGGCGAGAACGGTCGCATGCAGTGAGTGGGTGTGAACGATGGCTCCGATGTCGGCGCGCGCACGATATGTGGCGAGATGGAAATGCAGTTCGCTTGAGGGCTTGCGCTGGCCCGCAGCAGCGACCCCATCGGGTCCCACGCGCACGATGTCGGCGGGTGTGATCGCATCGTAGGCCATGCCGGACGGCGTAATGAGGACGCTGTCTGCGAACCGCGCCGAGACATTCCCGGATTGCCCCGGCGACAGACCCTGACGGCTGCAGCTTCGGCGACACTGCTGCGCCCGGCACGCTTTGCCATCTTCTGCTTTTTGCCGGCATCGCGCGCCATCATGCGACTCCCTTTTCCGGCGGCAACCCGTTACTTTGCCCCAAAATTCAGGCACGAGGCCCAACATGAGCATGACGCCCAGCACCGCCATTCCGATCACAGTTTTGACCGGCTTCCTCGGCTCGGGCAAGACGACGCTGCTCAAGCGCTTGCTCGACGACCCGGCCATGGCGGGCACCGCCGTCATCATCAACGAATTCGGCGAGGTCGGCATCGACGACGCGCTGGTCGAGAAGATCGACGAGGATGCGGTGCTGCTGCCGTCGGGCTGCGTCTGCTGCGCGGTGCGCGGCGACCTCGTGCAGGCGCTGGAACGGATGCACGCCAAGTCTCTGTGGGGCGACATTCCGCCGATGCAGCGCGTCGTGCTCGAGACCACCGGCCTCGCGGATCCGACGCCGATCGTCCACACGCTCATGACCGAAGAAAGCCTCTATCGCATCTATCGGCTGGATGCCGTCGTGACGACGGTCGACGCGCAGCTTGGCCTGAAGCAACTCGACGATCATTTCGAGCCCGCCAAGCAAATCGCAATCGCGGACAGCGCGACCGCGGCGCTCGAACGACGCATCCGCGCGCTCAATCCGGCCGGTCGCATTCGCCAAGCCATAAAGGGCGACATCGCGCCTTCGGAGCTGATTGGCGTCGGCGCTCACGAGCCGGTGCTGACCGGCGTCGATCTCGATCGCTGGCTGGCGGTGGAACGCTATCGGCCGCGCGCGCAGTCCCACGATCATGATCACGCGCACGGTGACCATTGCGGCGCCGATTGTGGGCACGACCATGAACATCATCACGACCACGCGTGCGCCGACGCGCACTGCGATCACCCATCACACAATCACGGCCACCTGCACGGCATCAGCTCGTTCTGCCTGACATTCGAGAAACCGCTCGACGGCCGCGAAATGTCCAACGCGATGCAACTGCTCGCTCAGCTCTACGGCGAGAAACTGCTGCGCGTGAAAGGCATCCTCAACGTGCAGGATCAGAAGAAGCCCTTCGTCGTGCACGGCGTGCAGCACATCTTCTATCCGCCCGACACGCTGGAGCGTTGGCCCGGTGAGGATCGTCGCTCGCGCCTCGTTTTCATCACCAAAGATCTGCCGGAAGAGAGCATCCGCAAGCACTTCCGCCCCTTCATCGGCGAGGCGGAAGGGGCAGCCGCGTAGACGCGGTTACTATCTCCGATACTGCAGGAACGGTGACTTGGTCGCGACCTGGTCGTAGAGGCCACGGGCGCGGTAGTTGAATTCCTGCGTCGACCAATAGGTCCGCGTCGCACCGCGCGCATCGGCCTCCGCGTAAACCGCCTCGATCAGGCGCCGACCGGCATCCTTGCCGCGCGCCTTCGGATCGACGAACAGATCTTCGAGATAGCAGTACCAGGTCGGCGACCACGTCGAACGGTGGAACAGGACATGAGCGATGCCGATCGGCACATCATCGTCGCCGACTGCGACGAGACCGATATGGAAGCCCTCCGCGCCGCCCAGCAGGCGGCCCCACGTCATCTCGATGACCTCGTCGGCGACGCTCGATTTGTAGAACTCGATGTAGGCCTTGAACAGCGGCAGCCACGCCGGCTTGTCCTTGGCTTCGAGACGGCGGATGCGAATGGTCATGGAACACGATCCTGATGTTGACGCGTGGGGCGACCAGCGTAGCGCAACTGCGCCCCCGGACACCAGTCGCGCGCCGCGACGCCAGACACACGATCGCCCCGATCGATGCCGCATCGCGGTGCGTTCCGACCGGGGCGACTATGCTCTAGGGGCAGTGGAGGCGGTCGAGGATCAGCCGCGCAGGCGCGTGCGCACGATGCGTGGGAATTCGTCACTGGCGAATTCGTCCGCGGTTCGCGCCGCACCGCCGGGGATGGGAGAGCCGGCACGTGCCGCTTCGTTCTGCGGTGGGGTGTAGGCTGGCGCCGTGGCGGCGGCCCGTCCCGATGCCGGCGCGCCATTGCCGACGAACCACGCCTCGATCAGGTCGAGTTCATCCGCCGACAGTTTCAAGCCCTGACCGCGGCAGCGTGCGACGACGAAATTGCGGAACCGGCCGGCAAACAAGTTGGCCGACGCGCCCTGCTCGAACCACGGATCGGCCTCGCTGACGACATCCATCACGAAGCGGACATCATCCTTGCGCAACTCGAGCCCGTGCTCCTGCGCACGCCGCAGCACATTCTGGATCGTCTGCGCGCCGAGCAGGTTGTTCTCGTTGATCTCGAGCGCCATCACCTCGAACAGCGCGCGGTACTCGGGCGGCGCGAGCGGAGGCGCCTGACAGGCTTCATGGATCCGCGCAATCGACTGCTGGATCGTCGACGCGGGCTCCTTTGCGCGTGACGTCGGGCTCGCGGGCGCAGCCTGGGCCGACATCGCCGGAGTTTGCGCAGTGGGCTTGGCAGGCGGCGTCGGCATCGTCGGCTGTGGCGATCCGAGCATCGGATTGGATGGCGTCCGCGGCGCGGGGCCGCGATGGCTCATCTCGCGATGGGCCTGATCACCATGCGTCAGTTCCCGTGACATCGGCTCACGCTGTGGCTCACGGGCGATAGGTTCGCGAGTCATTGGTTCACGCGAAATGGGTTCGCGGTGCACGGGTTCGCGCGAAATGGGTTCGCGGTGCATGGGTTCGCGCGCAATGGGCTCGCGATGAATTGGCTCGCGTGCAAAGGGCTCACGGTGCACAGGCTCGCCTTGGCCATAGCGCGGCCCGGCATTATGCGACGCCGACGCGCCCAGTGAGGACGCGGCACCAAACGACGACGGCGCGGGCAGCGCGCGCTCGGGCCGGAAATCGTCCTGATGGTCGAAGCTCGGCATTCCCATGGAACGCCCGGCCTGCTGGGACGGCACCGGCTGTGCCGAAAGAACCGTGCGAGACGGGATCGAACCGAGATCCTGCAATTCCGGTAGCTGAGCGGCGCGCGGCGTCGGGAGATGCCGCCGCGTGTCGATCACCAGATAGGGCGGTTGTTCCGACAGCCGCATGTCGCTCGGCAGCGACTGCGCGAGCAATTCACGGAAGCCACCGGCGCCAGCCCATGCCGTGGCGACTGTACGCTCGTGGCCAATCGTGCGCACAGCCCGATCCGCCAGCACTTCGAGCGGCACCGGCGCGGGCGCCGCATGAACCGCCTCGATCACATCAGCGATGATCTCGTGGCGCAGGGCCGCGCGATCGGCCTCGGTGAGCGGCGCCGCTTTGGCCGGAGGCGCAATCGACGGCGCAGACGTCGCACCGGCTTCGCCCTGGTATTCAAGCAACAGTGCGATGAGATCGGATTCGCGGACCTCGCCGTCGCTGATCGCGGTGTACGGGGCAGCCGTGTAATCGTTGGCGAAGATCACCGTGCGTCGAGCGTGCGCCCGCAGGCGGTGAAGCACCGGCGTGAAATCGGCATCGCCTGACAAGATCACGAACTCATCGAAGTGCGTGCCGTGGGCGAGAAAATCGACGACATCCATCACCATGCGGATGTCGGACGAGTTTTTGAGCTGGGCGGTCAGTGGGGGGCAGTCGACGATCTCGAAGCCGGCGCGCAGAAAATGATGCCGCACGAACGGGAAGGAGTTCATGTCGGTCGAGTTGTCGGTCTGATTGCGGCGCGGGACCGGGTTGCCGTAGCAGCGATTCATCACGATGCGGCGTGGGTCGGAGGTCGACGGGCCGTTCGTCGACGTGATCAGGGCGCCGGATTCGATGGCCTTGGTCCACACTGCGGCATCGCGGGCGAAGCGCTTGGCAGCTTCTTCGTTCTTGCGCTTCAACGACAGATAGATGTTGTCGTAGTCGACGAAGACAGCGCTCAAAAACGGTCGCCCTGCTTCACGCCTTATCATTCAACGCCCCCTGAATTCTGCTCGCACGGTATCCAACGCCCGTCGTCACTGTTTATGAGTCGCATTGCTGCGGCAAGGTCCGGACCGGCGCGCCCGAATCGAGTTCGGGATTTAGCTGTTGATGGCCCCAACGACGGCGGCGACGCGATCGATGGACCGTGACTATCCCGTCACACGCGGGGGCTAGACAGCAGTTCGAGCTCGGGCCGTTCGCGTACTGGCCGGCCCGAATCGAGCCGCATAACGAGCAGGCCCGCAACGTCCGCGATCCGCACGCCGCTTAGTCCTCTATTAACCTCGTTTCGACATAGTGACGCCTCGTCGTCCTGTTGCTTTGTTGCGTGAAAGGCGTTTCGTAATGCGTCCTGCATGTTGTGGCTGCACGCCACCGTTGACCTATCGTCATGCCGCGCGCGTTGCCGCGACCGGCCTGCTGCTGTCCCTGACCGCGTGCGCATCCGAAAAATCCGCGCAGCTTCCGTCAGCGTTCAGCGATTCACCCGCCGCCTACACGGCTGAGGCCCGCCCCCCGCGAATCCAAACCGAGGACGATGGCCTGCCCGCTCAACCGCCGCCGCTGCGGCGCTCGGCCGGTGCCGACGATCCGCGCGAGCCGTGGAGCCCGAACTACGGCACCGCACACGCATCGAGAACAGCCGAGCCGCCACTCCAAGTTGCGGCTGCGGAGCCGACGCCGGCTGCAACGCCAGCAATGACACCCGCCAGGGTCGCCATGGTCATCAAGGAGCGCTTCCCGCTCTTCGGTGCTCAGCCCATCGACGAAGACGACACGATCCGCCGCGCGATCGCGGCGCATGAAATGCGACGGGAGGATTAAATGACTGAGTTTGCCAGAGTGACGGCGCCGTGCATGGCCATGTCGGCTGAGTTCAACTCAGTTGAGGGCGATGAGCCGAGCTTTGTCGGTCAGCACGTACATGCGCCCGTTCGCGACGATCGGCGCGATGTATATCGGCGAGCCGAGGTTGAGCTCAGTCTCCACCTTGCCGCCCGCAGCGTTGACGCCGATCAGCTTGCCGGTATCGGAGGTCAGCCACAGCCTGCCGCCCGCCAGAACCGGGCCCGACCAGCTCTTGGCGCCCGAAAGGCGGGTCGTCCATAGCGCCTTGCCGTCACGCCGGCCCATCGCGATGAGCTGGCCGCCCGTGTCGACCACATAAACGGTGTCGCCAGCGACATACGGTGTCTGGATGCCTGGCACGTTGACCGACCACAGGCGTTCACCCGTCCGCGCCTCGGTCGCGATCATGCGACCGGCGTGGCCGATCGCGAACACGGTGCCACTGTCGATCGAGGGACTTGCGGCATCGCTCATCGAGCCGAGCGACGACGCGGTTCGCGTGCGCGCAAGCGACTCGGACCAGACGCCGGTACCGGTTCCCGCCTGCAGCGCCACGAGCTCGCCCGAGGGATACGGCACCACGACCACGTCACCATCGAGCGCGGGGTTGGAGCCGATCAACAGGCTCGCCCGCTCCGGCAGGCCGCGATAGACCCACAGCTCGGCGCCATCGTTCCCGGACAACGCGACCGTGCGGCCGTCGGTGGTCAGGACGAACACGCGCCCGGCACCGATCGTCGGCGCGGAGCGCACCGGCGACCCGACGTTTTTCTCCCACAGCTTCTTGCCGCCCTGCGTATCGAGCGCAGTGACGATGCCGTGCCCCGTCGCGACGAACAAGCGACCGCCTTCCGCCGCGAGACCGCCACCGAAAGCCTTGTAGTCCTTGTCTTTCTCAGGCGTCAGCGTGGCCCGCCAGACAACCGCGCCGGTTTGACTGACTGCCGTGACCAGACCTGCGGCATCGAGCGTGAACACGCGCCCATCAACCGCGATCGGGCTTGCCGTCAACCGACCGAGCTTGCTCGACCCCTGGCCAACGTCAACGCTCCAGGCCGTGCGGATCGTTGCCGGCAGGGCGAGGTGGCCCGGCGAATGGCTCGCGGCGCCGCCTTGCAGCGGCCAGCTCTCATTCTGGCGCGGGGGCGGCAGCGTTAGCGGTCGATCGGCAGCCGCGAGTTCGATGCTGCCCGTCGCCCCATCGGAGAGCACCACGGCCACGCGCTTGCCCGGCAGCGGCACCTGCTTTTCAGCGAACGGGTTCATAGCGTTCAGGTCCGCCACGCTGGGCAATCCGCCGGAACATCCAGCGAGCCCCAGCATGGCCAGTGCGCTCGCCGATGCCGCCAGTCGCTTAGTGCGCGCGATGCCCAAGGTCGGCTCCCTGCCCTAC
This sequence comes from Rhizobiales bacterium Ga0077530, assembly GCA_001464855.1. Lineage (GTDB taxonomy): Bacteria > Pseudomonadota > Alphaproteobacteria > Rhizobiales > Hyphomicrobiaceae. The sequence goes on along the minus strand of LNEA01000477.1, from coordinate 4,388 downwards.
CATTCCAAATCTTTGCCAGCTTATTCCGTCGCTGGCTCCGTCATCCCCGGCTACTTCTTTTCAGGAGTGACCCCTGGTGAGGCGTCCGGTTTGGCCGTCTCGCCCGCCGGCGTCGCCGGCGCTTTGTCGGCCGCCGCCTTCGCCAGAGCCGCCTCAGTCAAGATCGTCATCATCACCTGCGCCCGCTGCGCCGTGGCCGGCGTCGCCGCGCTATCACCCAGAATCTGCTCGAAGGCCTTGCGCGCCTCGTCCTGGTTGCCGGCCTTCATGGCCGCAAGGCCAAGCAGCTCGCGAGCCGATGCCCGCCATGCATTGCCGTCATTTATCAGGTCTTTGAGGCGATTCTGCATCTCCGTCCAGTCAGCCGTATCGACTCTCAACAGCGCAGCCTGCAGGGCGGCGAAGTCGCGGAACAGGGGATCGGCACTGGTATCCTTCGCCGTCGCGTCATAGGCCGCCACGGCCTCATCGCGCTTGTTCTCCTCGGCAAGCGCGCCGGCGATGCGCAGTCGCGACAGCGTGCCGTATCCGGCCGGCGCCGACTTCACGAGAGCCTCGAACGCGCGCTGCGCATCCTGAGGCTTGCCCGCCGAGGCAAGCTCCATCGCCGCTTCGAACTCCTTGCCGGCAGCCTCGCGCGCATTCCGGCTGCTGTATTCGGCGTACTGGTAGCCGCCAACGCCCACGACGAGGAGTGCCGCCTCTGGGCGAGCCGCTCGCGCCGGATCTCCTCCTGGACTTCGCGGACGAAAGTATCGGTCTGCTCAGACATATCGGTCCTTGGTGCTCGCGCCACAGCATTGGGTCAGGCGCACTCTATAACCCGCCGCTCCGCCACGCGAAAGGCGAACGACGACCCTCGATGAACAATGTTTCCGGCTATTTCGTGGCCCGATCGATCAACGTCGGTGTCGCGCTTTTGCAGGGCGCTCGGCTGACGCCGGGACAAGAACTATTGCCAGGGTCGAATCTCGGGCTCTGCGAGCATCGTGATGACATCGCCGAACAAATAGCCCCGGCGGCTGTCTTTCTCGTAGGGCAGATAGAGCGCAACGCTCAGGCCCCGCTCATGCTCGACCAGCACTTTGATCGCCTTGGTAGTTTCACCCCCATCGCGGCGGATCGTGACGTCCTCTGCCACGGCGACGGCCTTGTACGGGACGGATCGGGCCGATTGGCGAAGCCCTTTGTGCAGCAGAGGTAGAACTTCCGGCGCACTGACCAGCTCGTTCGTCGTTTCGGCCTCTGCCATGGCCAGTCTCACTTCACCTTCTGCCGTCAGGCCACCGCCATGCGGCAGAAACCCGTCATTGTGGCTCAATAACCATTCGGAAGCGCCAAACAACGGCTCGCCGAGCGCGTTGATGTCGGGAAGGAGCTCTAGCAGGAGTGCGTCGCCTGAACTCCCCAGTTCAGCAAGCTCGCGGCGCAGCTTGGCCGGCATCGCGTCAAGATCGCCGCCACGCCCCGAGGCGAGATCCGCGGGAATATCGTCCGCAGCCAGATAGCGCCATCCCTGGAAGGCGCGCCGGGGCGTCGGCCGCACATGAACCAGTTTGCGGTCGAGGATGAACAGCGCGCACGGCGTCCCATCCGGCCGATTGCCTTCACGCAGGTCGGTGAGCCGCTGGCGGACCTGGATCACGCCCTTGATCACCCAGTAGAGCGATCCGCCGTCGAGCAGCTCGTCGCGCCGCTTCGGCATCTGAAAGGTACGATGGAACAGTTCGGGCTTCTGCTTGTCCGCCTTCATCTGCTTCAGCCGCTCGGACTGCCATGCCGCGAGGTCCTCGATCGACTCGCAGCCGACGCAGAGCTTTACGAGATGAATGGTCACGGCGTGGCCCCCGCGTTCGCGACTGTCGGCTCGCTGCCGACGTTCGGCTCGAGGCTGACCAGGAGCGCGCCCTGGATGACCTGCCGTCGCGCACGGCAAGCAGCACATGCTCCATCTTCATCGCCTCGACGACCGCGAGGCGATCGCCCTTGACGATGGCGTCGCCGACCGCGACGAACACGCGCGCGACCTTGCCGTTGATCGGCGCGCGCACTGTATCTCCGACCTCGCCGTCGTCGATATCGTCGGCATCGTAGACCGGCCAGCGCACCTCGACCTGCTCGCCCTGAAACAGCGCGTAGAGGCCGCCGGGCACATCGATACAGGCATCGGGCGGCGCGATGGCGGTCACCGCCTCATTGGCAAGTGACATGCGTGGCGCGGCGCCATTGCCGGACCAAGCTGCATTGAACGTCCGCGCCTCACCGTTGACGACAAGCGGTACGGCGAGAGTGCGCGCGGCGCCAAGCTGAAAGCCGTCGCCTGCGGCCCACGGTCCTTCCGTGTTCGACGCGGGCGCTAGCAAGCGCTGCACGGCCGCCAGCATTTCCGGCGTGCCAATCCGGGAGCGCGTGAGATCGGCGATGTCGCGTCCGATAAGTCCTGTGTCCATGAGCGCGCAGAGGAACGCCGTGTTGACCCGCGGTCCGGCCACGATGAGCCGCCGCAGAACAGCGACCATCTTGTCAGCGGCCTCGTCACGCGTCGCGCCGTGCGTAATGAGCTTCGCGATCATGCTGTCGTAGTAGGGAGAGATCACATCGCCGGCCCTGATCGCGGTCTCCAGACGCGCACCGGTTGCTTCGGGCAGTGCGAAAGCGACAATGCGACCGATGCTCGGCAAAAAACCCTGCGCCGGGTCCTCGGCGCACAGCCGCACCTCGATCGCGTGGCCCTCCATGCGTATAGCGTCCTGCGCCAGCGGCAGCGGCTCGCCGGCCGCGACGCGCAACTGCCATTCGACGAGATCGAGGCCCGTGATTTCCTCGGTTACCGGATGCTCGACCTGCAGCCGCGTGTTCATCTCGATGAAATACCACGGCGCGTCGGCGCTGAGCGCGCCGCCCTCGACGAGAAATTCCACCGTGCCGGCACCCGCGTAGCCGACTGCGCGTGCGAGCCTGGTCGCGGCCGCACACATCTTCTCGCGCAGCTCCGCACTCATGCCCGGCGCCGGCGCTTCCTCGATGACCTTCTGGTTGCGCCGCTGCAATGAGCAGTCGCGCTCGAACAGATGCACGACATTGCCGTGGCGATCGCCGAACACCTGAACTTCGATGTGCCGCGGCTTCTGCACGACCTTCTCGATCAACACCGTTGCATCGCCGAACGACGACTGCGCCTCGCGCTGTGCGCTTTCAAGCGCGGCAATGAATGCGTCGGCGCTTTCGACGAGCCGCATGCCACGCCCGCCGCCGCCCGCGACCGCCTTGATCATCACGGGATAGCCGATGCGGCCCGCTTCGCGCTGCAGGAGCGCGGCGTCCTGCGACGCGCCGTCATACCCCGGCACCACCGGCACGCTGGCTTCGCGCGCGACAGCTTTCGCCGCGGCCTTGCCGCCGAGCCGTCGCATGGCGTCGCCACTCGGTCCGATAAAGATGAGGCCGGCCGCTTGGCACGCATCGGCGAAGTCAGCATTCTCGGCGAGAAATCCGTAGCCCGGATGGATCGCCTCTGCGCCCGTCGCTTTGGCCGCCGCAATGATGCGATCGCCACGCAAGTAGCTCTCGGTCGACGGCGAGGCGCCGATGTGAAGGGCCTCGTCGGCCATTGTGACGTGTCGCGTGTCGCGGTCCGCATCTGAATAGACCGCGACGGTCGCGACACCGAGCCGCTGCGCCGTGCGGATGATCCGGCAGGCGATCTCGCCGCGATTGGCGATGAGGATCTTTCTTAACATCAGCACCCACTCCCGGCGTCCCGCACCGACATCGCCCGGAACCGGCGAGGACGCGCAACGGACACGACGTGCCTATGTCAGACGTTTCCCAGCCGTGTTCAAGAGGCAAGAGGCCCATCATGCGGAAGCTCAGAGAGGCGGCTGGTTCTCGGCCAGGATGCCGTTGGTGACATTCGAGTTCAGCGCGAAGGTGCCGAGGTGCTTGAACTCGAGACGCAGCATCACAGCCTTGTCGGGCTCGATGCCGCGATCCAGATTTGTAATGAACGATTCGGTGTAGGAGGCCGTCAGCACGAAGCAGTCGTCGGCGTAACGGATCTGGATCGTGTCCTGCAGCCGTTCGTTGGTGTCGATGTCGAAACGAATACCGCCGAGCAGCGACCAATATTCGGACAGACGCAGCGCGCCCCCGAACTGCACTTCCTGCTCCCGGCGGAGGGGATCCACAGGGTTCGTCGTATCAATGCGCATGTACGAATATTGCACCTGGGCACTAAGCGGACCGGCAGTGAAAGAAGTGTAGGTGTCGTTCCGGCGCAAGGACAGATCGCGCTCGTCGAAGCGAGCCTGCGACACGAGACGGAAGGTATTCGATGGCGCCAGATACGCGCCAATCACGTAGTCGGAGCGAGTCGTCTCCAGGCCACT
>LNEA01000476.1 GCA_001464855.1 Rhizobiales bacterium Ga0077530 | reverse complement strand
CGCACGCTGCTCCAGGTCAAGGTCGGCGATCTCAACGAGGCAGATGAGATCTTTTCCAAGCTGATGGGTGACGTCGTCGAGCCTCGGCGCGAGTTCATCCAGGACAATGCGCTGAATGTCGCCAACCTCGACGTCTGAGCGGAACAGCCTGCATGGCGCGTGCGTTGTCCAGCGGAGTTGGACGGGCACGCGCCTTTTGCATTCCCCTCGTGCCACTATCGCGTTTACAGTGCGCTGACGGGGGACACGACAAGGCGGACCGACAGGAGGGGCTGTCATGATCATGCGACGGCTGCTGTTTTCGACGGGCAACATCTTCCTGTCGTTGGTGCTGGGTGCCATCGCATTCGGATTCGTCTTCCTCAAATACCCCGACACCATGAACCAGATCCTCGATTGGGCCAGCGGCTTCAAGGCTTGGCTCATCACGCGCGGCCTATCGCCGGAGTACAACAACTGGGTGCGCGTGCTGCTCGAAGAGCGCCAGCTCGCATTCATGGGCTTCACGGTCGTCGCGCGGATTATTCTCTCGATCATCACCGGCACGCTCACCTGGATCTGGGACACGGTCCGCTCCTGAAGTGCCGAGACGGCGTCCGGTCAGTGGGCGCTATGCGATTCTTGCCGAGCCAAGGTGCGGTGACGTCGGTATATTCCTTCCATGGCGCATCCACATCGCGCCCGAGAAATGATCTCCAGGGAAGGAAATCTCGATGCGCAAAAACGAGCTGAAGAAGACCATCGCCGCCGGTGGACGCGCCCTTACCGGCTGGCTCGCCATCCCGAACGCTTATTCCGCCGAGGTGATGGCTCACCAGGGCTGGGACGCGCTGACCATTGACCTCCAGCACGGGCCGGTCGATTTCCAGGCCGCCGTCGGCATGATGCAGGCGATCTCGACGACCAACACCGTGCCGATGGCGCGCGTGCCGTGGAACGAGGCCGGGATCATCATGAAGATGCTCGACGCCGGCGCCTACGGCATTATTTGCCCGATGATCAACAACAAAGCCGAGGCCGAGCAGTTCGTATTCAACGGGCGCTACCCGCCGATTGGCGGCCGATCGATGGGCCCCAACCGCGCCGTGCAGTATGCCGGTGCGGACTACTGGCAGGGCTCCAACGACGAAGTGCTGCTGCTCGCCATGATCGAGACGCGCGATGGCCTGAAGAATCTCGACGAGATCTTGAGCGTGAAAGGCTTGAGCGGTGTCTACGTCGGCCCGTCGGATCTCTCGATGGCACACGGCAAGCCGCCGACTCTCGACCCCTCAGACCCCGAGATCGTCGAAGCCATCAAGTACATCGCCAAGAAGACCAACGAAAAGGGCCTCATCGCCGGCGTGCATACGGACGGCGCCAAGACCGCGATCATGCGCTTCGAGCAGGGCTATCATTTCTGCGCCGTGCTCAACGACGCACGCCTGATGGCGGTGGCGGCGGCGCAGGTCGTCAAGGACATCCGTGGCGGCGGCGGGCAGGTTGCACAGCCGAAGACTTACTGAAGCGGTTGCACTGCTGAAAAACAAAAATGACCGGCCGCGCGGCCGGTCATTTTTGTTGTCGCGCCTGGATGCGCCTCACGCTTCGGCCATCAACCAGCGCTCGAGCATCTTGAGACCGACGACAGCGCCCGCGACAATCGCGGCGAATGTCAGGAACGAGCCGATCGCCAGCGTCGACACGCCGGTGATGGCCTGACCGACGGTGCAGCCGAGCGCCATAACGCCGCCAACGCCCATCAGTGCCGCGCCGAGCAGGCTGCGCAACGTGTCGCCAGTGTCCGAGAACGTGAGCAGGCGGAAGCGGCCCATCGCCATCGACGCGACGAATGCGCCGAGAATAGCCCCAAACACCGAGGCGACACCAAAACCCGGGATCGGCCCCGCCGTGTAGCGCTGCAGCCATTCGAGCGCGTCCCCGGTCGGGCGGACGTACGTCAGCGAGATCGGCGTCGTCGGGCGGTCGGCCAAGTCATCGAAAGCCAGTCCCGTCACCGCCCAGCCGGCGACGACGCACAGACCGATCCCGATGCCGGACAACACATGAACCGGTGATGCGCGGAATTCCGCGTCCTTGAAGCAATAGACGAGCGCGGCGAGGACGATCGTGGCGCTCGCGACGATGCGGCCCGTCCCCGCCGACAGCGCGAGCCCCCGATCGATGAGGGCGCCGACGCTCTGGGTCGAAGTCGGCAGAGCGATGCTCGTCGATTGCTCGAGCCACGACCGGATAGGCCCGAGGATGCCACCGATCGCCATGTAGGCGAACAGCCCGAGCACGATCAGCGTGAGCAGGGCGCGCAAATCGCCGCCGCCGACGCGTGCCAGGTTTCGGCTGGCGCAGCCGCCGGCAAAGACCATCCCGTAGCCGAACATCAGGCCGCCGGCGACGTTACCGAACCAGTTGAAGCTGGCGCCCAAATACATGGACTTGGTGAGATCGACGACGCCAAGTCCCTGGAGAACCTGCGCGCCGGCTAGCGCCGTAGCGGCGGCGAGTATCCACGCCCGGAACCGCCGCCAGTCACCGAGGTTCACGATGTCGGACACCGATCCCATGGTGCAGAAATTCGTGCGAAAGACGATGGCGCCGAAGACGAACCCGATGACCAATCCGCCAATCGCCAGCCACTGCGGGGCGATGGCAACGATTGCTTCTCTCATGTTGGCCTCCCGGCGGGCAGAACCATCGCAGTCGCGGTCCGCCGATCGCTACCGCACCCCAATCATATTCGCGATTGTGAATATACGAGCCGGTGAGGCGGCGCAAGCTGCGGTCTCTGTTGGACCATATGAGTTTGCCGATAGATGTGAGTTGCCGAGTTGCGTCTGTTCCGAAGCTGCTCGGTTGACAATGTGCCCCGCGCAATTGATTGCGGCGGTGCACGACGCCATGATCCGTGCGCGGTTCGCCGATTCGGGCGTGAGACGCTGAGCAATTGTTTGCTCCACGAATCGAGACCACAGGTAGGAGCATCAAATATGCCCGGCGATACTCTGCATGTCGTACTTCACGTACCGAAATGTGCAGGAAGTACGATGGAGAACCATTTCGCCAAGCATCTGGGTCCGAGTCGTTTCCGGAGCCCGACGAAGCGACCGACACGACTGGCGCTCGAAACGTTCTGCCGAAAATACGATGATACGCCACCCGGACCTTTGGAACACATCAATGTGGTATCCGGCCATTTTATCGGCCATTCTATCGAGAAACTGATCGCAAAGAAGAACGTCCGACGAAGCGTCGTACTACGTGAGCCGGAGCACTTCTTTCTCTCGCTCTATAACTTCCGAATGATGCTCTACATCGTCGCGAAGCGGAACACGTGCTCCTTCTCACTCTTTATGAAATCTCTTCAAACGGACCCGATCTCGCACTTCCTTCTGGATCGTTGGCTGGAGAAGCCTTGGGCTTCGATTGCCGCACTCTCTCCCGACAGGAAAGCCGCCTTACTCGACGAACTTCTGGGAAGTCTTGACCACGTCGTCGATATCTCTGAAGTGGACAAGTTGATCGCTTGGCACTCTCACGATCTCGGAATCGTCGAAAAAGCTGATCGCGCCAACACCCAAGATGAATGGGTTCGCAAATCAGGATGGACGCCGTTGCGCTTGTCGGCTCTCACCTCGAGCGAGCGCGACATGCTCGAACGACGCACCACTCTCGACCGATATATCTGGCGCCGCTGGGCGCTGAAAGAGTCCGTGACGTTCGATGCAACGGCAGTGGCACCATTTCTTTTGCACGAGTTGCCGCGGCCCATATATCTGGTCCAACGGCGCATCGCCCGGCGGTTCAAATGGGCCGCAAGTCACGGCGTTGCCGCATAAGCAAACCGCGACGTATTAAGTGCTGCCTAATGCAACACCATACCGAGCGATGAAAATCGGCGCACCGTATCAGTACGCCTCGATCGCCTTCGTCAGGGCTTCGCTGAGTTGCTGGCCGTGGAGCTTCGCCAGCGCCTTGCGCTCATCGTCTCGCACACGATCTTGCCAATGCTTGGTATCGTGATCTCAAACATGCGGCGTTCATTCGAAGCAACGCCGACGGTCATGCGCGGGCTGGTCATTTGGGTGGTTCTCCTGCTGGACCGTGAGCATACCACGGCGGCGACCATCGACCGGCACCAATTGAATGGCGCGAAATCGCGCCTCAGGCTGCGCCGGCCTGCGCGGCGTCGGGCGCGTTCTCGATGATGCGCTCGGCGGCGGCGAGATCGACCGAGACGAGCTGAGAAACGCCGCGCTCGCCCATCGTCACGCCGAACAGCCGATCCATCCGCGCCATCGTCATCGGGTGGTGCGTGATGACGAGGAACCGGGTGTCGGTCTCCGACGCCATGCGGTCCATCATCGTGCAGAAGCGGTCGACGTTGGCATCGTCGAGCGGCGCGTCGACTTCATCGAGCACGCAGATCGGCGACGGATTGGTAAGGAACACCGCGAATATCAGAGATAGCGCCGTCAGCGTCTGCTCGCCGCCCGATAACAGCGACAGCGTCGCCGGCTTCTTGCCCGGTGGCCGCGCAATGATTTCGAGTCCACCTTCGAGCGGGTCCTCCTCGCTCTCGATCATTTCGAGCCGCGCCTCGCCGCCACCGAAGAGCGTGCCGAACAGCCGCTGGAAATGGCCGTTGACGGTCTGGAAGGCGTCGTTGAGGCGCTTCTTGGCCTCGCGGTTGAGCTGACCGATGGCGCCGCGCAGCTTGTTGATCGCCTGCTCGACGTCGAGCCGTTCGAGGTCCATCGCGCCGAACTGCTCGTTGAGTTTCTGGAGCTCGTCCTCGGCCGCCAGATTGACGCCGCCGAGACGCTCGCGGTCTCCCCTGAGACGCTGCACCGCGCGATCGACATCGGCAAGCGGCGGCAGAGCAGCATCGCCAGCCACCTCGGTGATCGACAGGCAGCCCTCTGGCGCACAGTCGAACGTCTCGCGGATCTTGCGGGCTTCCTCGCTCCGTTTTTGACGCGCGCCTTCGAGCTTCGCCTCGATCCGCGCCCGCCCCTCGCGCTCGCTGGTCACGGCCGCCTGCGCCGCACGCAAGGCCTGCTGACTCTCACGATGCGCCGAGTCGGCCTCGGCAAGCCGATCCGCCGCGTCCCGCCGCGCCGCGTCCGCCGCCTCGATCTGCTCGTGGATGGTCGCGCGCTGCTCTTCGATTTGTGCCGGCAGATCGGCCAGATCGGCAAGCTCGCGCTCGGTCTCGGCCATGCGGGTGCCGAGTGTCGCGACGTGCTCGGCCGCACCGTCGCAGCGTGACTGCCAGCGCTCGCTCTCGACGCCAATTGCATTCAACCGCCCGGAGCGCACGTGCGCGTCACGCTCCAGACGCGCGAGAACCTGCCGCACTTCCGCGACGCCGCCGCGATGACGCGCGGTCTCCGTCTCCACCGCCACGACGTCAGCCTCGAGTGCGTCGTCGTTGTCGAGTGTTTCGAGTGCAAGTTCGATTTCGGCGAGGCGCTCGTTGGCCTCGACCAGCGCGTCC
>LNEA01000475.1 GCA_001464855.1 Rhizobiales bacterium Ga0077530 | reverse complement strand
CCGAACTCGAGGCGACGACAGCTCGCAAGGGCACCCGCAAGGTCTCGCTCACCATCTCGGGCCAGATCTCGCAGGAATTGCTGTTCTGGGACGACGGCCTCCGGAGTGACATGTACGTCACCGGACCGAACTCCTCGAACTCGCGCTGGAGGTTCCTGGGTTCGGCCAAGATCTCGCCTGAAGTCACTGCCGGCTTCCTGTACGAGATGCAGGCTTATGCCAGCGCCAGCAGCGCCGTGAACCAAAGTAACGGTGGCGACGATCTCGGCGGCGTATTGTTCGGCGGCGGAGCGAACGCTCTCCGTGAAGCCATGGTGTGGATCGAGCACAGCCGCCTTGGCCGCGTGTCGATCGGTCATGGCTCGAACGCTGCGAACAACTCGATCCTCGTCGACCTGTCCGGCAAGGGCATGGCGGCGTCGAACGGCGTGTTCCTGCATTCCAACGTGTTCGTCCTCAGCAATGGCGTCACCTACGCTGTTGCGGGCCAGAACTGGAGTCAGTTCTTCCAGGGTGCTGCCGGTGAAGATTGGCTGAATACCCGCAACGAGCACATCCAGTACCGCACCCCGACGGTTGCCGGCTTCTCGCTCGGAACGTCGGTCGGTGAGGATAACTACTGGGACGTGGAAGGTCGCTACTCCGGTGAGTTCAACGGCGTCCGCATCGCCGCTCGTTTGGCTTACTCGGTGAACAGCGAATTCAACACGGGTGGCACGCCAGCTACTAACTTTGCCTGCACAGGGAATTGCGACAAGCAGGTCGAGCAGCTCGCGGGTTCTCTGTCGATCCGTCACATGCCGACGGGCCTGTTCTTCACGGGTGCGGCCGGCTGGCGTGATACGTCGGGCGCCGATGCCACGGGTGGCGTTGGCTTCGACTCCAACTTCTACTACCTGTCGGGTGGTGTCGCTCGCAACATCACTGGTCTCGGTGACACTGTGTTCTACGGCGAATTCAGCGAGTGGACCGGTGTTTCGCAGAGCGTGTTCGGCCTCGCGGCCGAGGATGTCGCCCTCCAGCATTGGGGTATTGGCATCGTGCAGCACGTCGATGCGGCGGCCATGGAATTCTGGCTGGCCTATAAGAACTACTCGCTCGTGAACGGTGGCGATATTGGTCTTGCTGGTGCCGAGGATCTCCACTCGATCACCGCGGGCACCCGGATCCGCTTCTGATCCACGCCTGACAGATGTGACACAACGACCGAAAGGGCCGCCGCGAGGCGGCCCTTTCTTCTTGAACTTGCGCCTTGCGGTCGCCTGAGCTAACAACCCTTGAACGTAGGGCGAGCCGCCCGAGGATGCCCACGCAATCACCCGGAACGGATTGATGCCGAACCTGCTGATGGACTATCTGCCGATTGCTGTTTTCATCGGCGTTGCGCTCTTTATCGGGCTGGCCCTGATGATCGCGCCATTTCTGGTTGCCGTGCGCAATCCCGATCCCGAAAAGGTTTCGGCCTACGAGTGCGGCTTCAATGCCTTCGACGACGCCCGCATGAAGTTCGACGTGCGCTT
>LNEA01000474.1 GCA_001464855.1 Rhizobiales bacterium Ga0077530 | reverse complement strand
AGGATGACCGAGGCGAGATGCGCCGCGAGAAGCAGCGGCATCGGAATGATCATGCGCTCGCGGAACACGAGCACGAACGTCAGGAGATAGAGCGCGAGCGGGAACACCCACAGCAGCGGTGCCGAGGCGACATCGGTCGTCACGTGAGTGGTGAAGGCGGTCAGCAGCGCCGACGGGACGAGCGCCAGGCCGACCCAAGCCAATCGCGCCGGCCACGTCGGCGCCGGCCGTTCGATGATCTCGCCGTTTTGGGTGCCGGTTGCTGCGGCGATCACGCCCGTGCCGTTGCGGACCGCGATGAAGGACACGACCAACAAGGCGACCAGGACGACGAAGCCGATCGTCCAGATGCCGCTGAGAGCCTTGAGACCGAAAGCAGGTTCGAGCAACAACGGATAGCTCAGCAGCGCGATCAGGCTGCCGAGGTTGCTCGCGGCATAAAGGAAGTAGGGGTCGCGGCCGTGTGGATGTCCGGTCGCGGCGAACCACGCTTGTAACAGCGGTGCGTTGGCGGCGACGGCAAAAAACGGCAGGCCGACGCCCACGGTGAAGAGGCCAAGCTGCCAGAGATACGGCTCGCCCGGCGGTGGCTCGATCCAACTCGCCGGCAGTCCGATCGGCAACACGACGAAGGCCAGGATGCACACGACGAGGTGAATGAGGCCGCTGTTGCGGGCGCCGAGCAGGCGAATGACGAGGTGCGCGTAGCAGTAGCCGGCCAGCAGTGCGCCCTGAAAGAAGCACAGCGCCACCGCCCACACCGACGGCGAGCCGCCGAGCACCGGCAGCACCATCTTGGCGAACATCGGCTGGATGGAGAACAGCAGCAGCGCGGAAACGAAGGTCGTGCCGGTGAACAGCCACAGCGTCGACGGTCCGCCGGCGGCTCCGGCTGTCGTAGCGCCGGGCGCGGCGGGCGGCGGGGCAGGGCTGTCGTTGGGCACACTCTTTTCCTGCATCGTTACCCGCTCCGGTGGCCACATGCGCGTTCGGCCGTCGCTTCGAGTGTGCGGCGGCCGATTTTTGTCACGACTAGAAACTTTCGTCAGGCGGTAATCGTTTCGCCGACCTTTGGCACGGTTACATTGTGCCCGGCCATGGCTTCGACGAATTTCGACGCATCGGGATCGAGCATGCCGGGGAAGGTGCCGTAGTGCGCCGGCAAGACGGTCTTGAACGAGAAGAATTTCTTGCACGCGAAGGCGGCGCGCTTGCCACCCATGGTGAAGCGGTCGCCGATCGGGACGATGCCGATGTCCGGCTTATGAAACTCCGCGATCAGGCTCATGCCGCCGAACATCTCGGTATCGCCCATGTGGTAGAGCGTCCGACCTTCCTTGGCGGTGATGACGATGCCATTGGGGTTGCCGAGATAGACGCCGCCGCTCGACGACGAATGGAGCGCGTCGACCAATGTCAGTTCGAAGTCAGGCGTCGCGACGCTGCCGCCGGTGTTCATCGGCTGGAGCTTTTCCGCGCCTTTGGTTTTGACGTGAAGCGCCAGTTCGTAGTTGGCGTAGAGGGTGGCGTCGTTGCGCTTACAGATTTCACCGGCGTCGCCGATGTGGTCGTCGTGACCGTGGCTGAGCGCGACGTGCTTGACGCCGTCGACCGCCTTCTCCCAGGCAATGCCGGATTTTTCGAAGGTTGGATTGCCCTTCAGAAACGGGTCGATCAGTAGCACGCTGCCGCCGGTTTCGACACGGAAGCAGGAATGTCCGAACCAGGTGATTTTCATGGGCGCGGAATCTCCTTCGATGCGGGGTGTACGGGTCCAGGCTGGGGCCAAGCCGGTCGGGAGGCCTGTCGCGCTGGTTGAAGTGCAGGTATAAGGCCGCAATGACAACCGATAAACCCCCCGCAACTGACGCTTGCGTGAAGCGCGCGGCCCCGAGCGACCAGCCGCTTGACGTGGACGCGTTTATGGTGGCGCTGCCAGCGGGCGTGCGCCTGATTGGGGTGGATGTCGGCACGAAGACGCTGGGTCTCGCGCTTTCCGACGTCACCCGCACCATCGCGAGCGGGCTCGAGACGATCCGGCGGACCAAGTTCAAGGCGGATGCGGCGCGCCTTGTCGAACTCGTCCGCCAACACGCCGTCGGCGGTCTGGTCATCGGCTTGCCGATCAATCTGGACGGCTCGACGGGGCCGCGGGCGCAGGCCTCGCGCGCGTTTGCCCGGCTGATAGGTCCCCTCGCAGGCGTCCCGACGCTGATGTGGGACGAGCGCATGACCACCGCGGCGGCCGAGCGCCTGCTGATCGAGGCTGACGCCTCCCGTAAGCGCCGCGCCGAGGTGATCGACAAGATGGCGGCGACTTTGATCCTGCAGGGCGCGCTCGACCGGATGCGCGGCGCCTATTTGGTTCGGCGCGAGGATTAGGTGGCACGATGACAACGCCGATCCTCATCGCGGGACCAACGGCGGCCGGCAAGACCGCGCTGGCGCTGGAGATGGCGGCGCGGCACGGCGGTGCCATCATCAACGCCGATTCCATGCAGGTTTATGGCGAGCTGCGCATTTTGACGGCCCGCCCGACACCGGATGAAGAGAAGGTCGCACCGCACCACCTGTTCGGCCATGTCAGCGTGACCGATGCTTATTCGGTTGGGCGCTGGGTCGCCGACGTCGAGGCGGCGCTGGCCGCGTGCCGCGATGCCGGACTGCGGCCGATCATCGTCGGTGGCACCGGGCTTTACTTCAAGGCGCTGCTGGAAGGATTGGCGCCGGTGCCGCCAGTCGACGCGGACATTCGCACTCGCTGGCGTCGCGAGGCCGAGAAGCAGGCGCCCGGAGTCCTCCACGGCATCCTGGCCAGCCGCGATCCGGAAATGGCGGCGCGTCTCAAGCGGGCGGATCTACAACGCATCGTGCGCGCGCTCGAAGTGCTCGACAGCACCGGTGTGTCTCTCGCGGAGTGGCAGCGGATGCGCGGAACGCCGCTCGTCTTGGAGGCGGAGGCCGAGTGTTATGTGATCCTGCGCGATCGCGACGCCGTACGAGCCCGATGTGACGCGCGCTTCGATGCGATGGTCGCGACGGGCGCGCTTGAGGAGGCTCGCGCGCTGGCGGCCGTGGACCTCGATCCCGAGCTCCCGGCGGCGCGCGCTCACGGATTGCGGGCTCTGCAAAGCTACCTCCGAGGCGAAATCGATATCGAATCTGCCATCGCGACCGGCAAGCTCGAGACGCGGCAGTACGTCAAACGGCAAGAGACTTGGCTCAAGAAGTATATGATTGCGTGGAAATACATTGTAACGCAATAAATGGAAAGAAAAATAACAGACTGCGCCATATTAAGTGATTTAACTTGACGTTAACCGCGACCTGGGATCACACAGCTCCGCGATCACGAGATCCGACGCGTGTTGCGATCGGGCGCTGGCCTCCCTTTTGAAGGCGCCGACGGTCGCTCCATGGCACGACCGATGACCGGCGCCGAAATGGTGATCAAAGCTCTGGCCGACCAGGGCGTCGAGTTTATTTTCGGATATCCCGGCGGCGCCGTACTGCCGATTTACGACGAGCTGTTCCAGCAGGAAAAGGTCAAGCACGTCCTGGTCCGCCAGGAAGGTGGCGCCGTGCACGCGGCGGAAGGATACGCCCGTTCGACCGGCAAGGTCGGCGTCGTGCTCGTGACCTCAGGCCCCGGCGCGACGAACGCCGTCACCGGTCTCACCGACGCGCTGATGGATTCGATCCCCGTCGTCTGCCTCACCGGCCAAGTCCCGACGCACCTCATCGGCAATGACGCTTTCCAGGAATGCGACACGATCGGCATCACGCGGCCGTGCACGAAGCACAACTGGCTGGTGAAGGACGTCAACGATCTGGCGCG
>LNEA01000473.1 GCA_001464855.1 Rhizobiales bacterium Ga0077530 | reverse complement strand
CCGAAACTCAAGGGCGACCAGCCGGCGATCCAGCGCGCGGTCGAGCTGATGGCCACGGCCAAGCGTCCGGTGTTCTATACCGGCGGCGGCGTCATCAATTCCGGCCCGAAGGCGAGCCAGCTCCTGCGCGAACTCGTTCGGCAGACGGGCTTCCCGATCACGTCGACGCTGATGGGTCTCGGCGCCTATCCGGCGTCGGACAAGCAGTGGCTCGGCATGCTCGGGATGCACGGCACCTACGAGGCCAACATGGCCATGCACGACGCCGATCTGCTGATCAACGTTGGCGCGCGTTTTGACGACCGCATCACCGGTCGTACCGACATGTTCTCGCCGGGCAGCCGCAAGATCCACATCGACATCGATCCCTCCTCGATCAACAAGAACATCAAGGTCGACGTCCCGATCGTCGGTGATTGCGCCTACGTGCTCGAGGATCTGATGCGGGCGTGGCGTTCTCATGCCGCGCAGCCGGAGAAGGTTGCGCTCAAGGCATGGTGGAAGCAGATCGATCAGTGGCGGTCCATCAATTGCCTCAAGTACAAGGCGTCGAGCGACGTGATCATGCCGCAGTTGGCTCTCGAGCGGCTGCAGGCGCACATCAAGGATCGCGATGCCTATGTCGCGACCGAGGTTGGCCAGCACCAAATGTGGGCCGCGCAATTCCTCAAATTCGACGAGCCGAACCGCTGGCTGACCAGCGGCGGCCTCGGCACCATGGGGTACGGCCTGCCGGCGGCGATCGGCGCGCAGATCGCGCATCCGAAATCGCTGTGCATCGACGTCGCGGGCGACGCCTCGATCCTCATGAACATCCAGGAGATGTCGACGGCTGTGCAATACCGTCTGCCGGTCAAGGTGTTCATCCTCAACAACCAGTACATGGGCATGGTGCGCCAGTGGCAGCAGCTCCTGCACGGCAACCGCTACTCGGAAAGCTACACCGAGGCGCTGCCGGACTTCGTGAAGCTCGCCGAAGCCTACGGCGGCGTCGGCATGCGCTGCGAAGACCCCGCCGACCTCGATGATGCGATCAAGGCGATGATCGCGGTCAAGGACAAGCCGGTGATCTTCGACTGTCGCGTCTCTGCGCTCGCCAACTGCTTCCCGATGATCCCGTCGGGTAAAGCGCACAACCAGATGCTGCTCGGCGAGAACGTCACGGCGGAAGAAATCGACAAGGCGATCGGCAAGGAAGGCAAGGTGCTGGTGTAGCCCGGCATCAGTTGCGCTGGGCGTGGTGCCTGACGCGAAAATTTGCCTTCGATGGATGTCGTGATGACGACCGCAGACACACTGGATCACTACGCGCGGCAGGACGCCCTGACGGACCCCGCTGGTCTGGCTCCTTTTTATGATGAGCTGCCAGCCGGGCTGCAGGCGCTATGCCATTCTCTGTCGGGTCTGATTGTTCATACGTCATGGGCGACCCACTACGGCATTCCACCGGAGACAGCGTTGCCGCGTGACACCAAGCCGGTGGCTGAGCGCTTGGCGGAGATCCACCATCTCTTCGCAGGCCCCCTGATCGCCGAGCGACCGCCGATACAACGTCCATTCGGCACCTGCCGCGATTTCGCGCTGTTGGCGTGCAGTGCGCTTCGGCATCGCGCGATCCCGGCGCGCGTGCGCTGTGGCTTTGCGACGTATTTCGCCGCGCGCCGTTTCGCTGATCACTGGATCTGCGAATACTGGTTAGCCGAAGAAGGCCGATGGGTGATGGCCGACGCGCAGCTCGATCAGCTCCAGCGCGATCATCTGGCGATCGCATTCGACAGCGCGGATTTGCCGGACGGCTCCTTCTTGCCGTTGATCCCAACGAGTTCGGGCACGGCGACGTCGGTGGCCTCTGGTTCCTTTTTGTTGACCTCCACCGTGATCTTCTCGCGCTCACCAATTGCCATATGTCCGCGTGGGACACTTGGCGCAGCGCGGACGAGGCCAGCAGAACCCTCAGCACGGAAGCTCTGGCAGACTGCGATCGATTGGCTGAAGTCTTGATGGCGGGGGCACGCTCCGGCGATTTGTCCGAAATCCACGCATTGGCCTCGCGCCGGCGTCTGCCACCGTGGAATCGGGCCGAGGCGACACCAGAAGAATATCGTGCGTTCGCGAACCGGGGATAGACCCATGCACCTCTACGTCGCCAACAAGCTCTACTCGTCCTGGTCTCTGCGGCCGTGGCTGCTCATGACCGCGCTCGACATCCCGTTTAGTGAAACGGTGATCCCGATGTACTTCCCGGATTCCAAGGCGCGGATGCTCGACGTCTCGCCGACCGGCAAGATGCCGGTTCTGATCGTACCGCCCTCGGATATGCCGGCGATCGGCAAGGAAGGCAAGGTGCTGGTGTAGCCCGGCATCAGTTGCGCTGGGCGTGGTGCCTGACGCGAAAATTTGCCTTCGATGGATGTC
>LNEA01000472.1 GCA_001464855.1 Rhizobiales bacterium Ga0077530 | reverse complement strand
GAGGGCTGGGAAGGTGCCTTCCTGACCATCCAGACGGCCGACGACCACCCGTCGAAACCGCATCCCTCGATGATTTACAAGGCGATGGCCGACGCCGGAATCGAGGCACATGAGACGATCATGATCGGCGATACAACTTTCGACATGGAGATGGCCCGAAGTGCCGGTGTCGGCGCCCTAGGCGTGTCGTGGGGCTATCACGCCGCTGATCGACTGACGCGGGCTGGTGCGCACGCCGTCGTCGACACGGGCGCGCTGCTTCTCGGTGCCATCGAGCAGCGGTTCGCCGCCCAACGAGATGCCGCGCCCCGAGCGACGACATGAGCGACGATCCGACCCGCAAACCGGACCCAGCCGCACTTGCTCGCGGCGGACAGTCGCGCGCGCTGCCGAAGCGCTTTTACGCCGAGGCGACGGCTGCACCGCGCGGCGACGGCCACGCCGTCCATCTCGACGGTCGTCCACTGCGCACGCCGGGCAAACTCGTGCTGATCCTGCCAACCGCAGCGCTCGCCGATGCGATAGCCGCCGAATGGGGCGCCCAGCAGGATCACATCGATCCGCTGACAATGCCGCTGACACGCCTTGCCAACTCGGTCCGCGATCAGGTCGACGGCCGCGAGCGCGAGGTGCGCGCCGACATTGCGAAGTACGCCGGCAGCGATCTCATCTGTTATCGCGCCGACGCGCCCGGTACTCGACTGGGCGCGCGTCGACCTCGGATGCGATCTCGCGGTTGGTACGGGCATCGTGCATGTCGCGCAATCCGCCGCGTCGCGATCGGCCATCGAGGCCGTGGTCGCTCCACTCGAAGGGTTCAGGCTGGCTGCGGCACACGTCATGACGACGCTGCTCGGCTCGGTGGTGTTGGCGCTTGCCGTTCTGCGCGGGCATCTGTCCGCCGATGAAGCGTGGGCCGCCGCCCACGTCGACGAGGACTGGCAGATCGCCAAATGGGGCGCCGACGCCGAGGCCACGCGACGTCGCGCTGCGCGACTGGTCGAATTCCAGGCAGCCGTTCGGTTGTGCGAGCTGATCTGATCGAGGACGGCGACGACGCGCTGCTGGATCGATAAAGTTCGGTTTTATTTTCAATCTCTGCGACGGAGTGGGACGGCATGGAGCGTTAAGTGAACCCATGCCATCACCCGTGATGACGAGCGCTCAAGATCACGTGACATTACGGCTTCGTAATTGGAGTGGGGCGCGGAATCCGGAGTACAGTCACGCCAACTGAGTTGTCCGCGAGATCCGGTGTCAGGGCGTGCCGGGGTAGGGCGCGGCAACCATTCGCACGACGACACGTTGCCCTTGCAATGTGACGGGCGTGGCGGAGAGAGGGAAGAGCAATGGCAACCAAGGCACTTCCGGTTCTGGCCTCAGGCTCGGCCGGTCTTTCTCGGTATCTCGAGGAAATTCGCCGGTTCCCGATGCTGGAGCCGAATGAAGAATTCATGTTGGCCAAACGCTGGCAGGAGCATCAGGACACGGAGGCGGCACACAAGCTCGTCACGTCACATCTGCGTCTCGTCGGCCGTATCGCGATGGGCTACCGCGGTTATGGCCTCCCGATGGGCGAGGTGATCTCGGAAGGCAACGTCGGGCTCATGCAGGCGGTGAAGCGCTTCGATCCCGACAAGGGTTTCCGCCTCGCGACCTATGCCATGTGGTGGATCAGGGCCTCGATCCAGGAGTACATCCTGCGCTCGTGGAGCCTCGTCAAAATGGGCACCACCGCGTCGCAGAAGAAGCTGTTCTTCAACTTGCGCCGCGTGAAGGGCCAGATCCAGGCGATCGAGGAAGGCGAACTGAAGCCCGAGCACGTCAAGGAAATTGCCACCAAGCTCGGCGTCAGCGAGGAAGACGTCATCTCGATGAACCGCCGCCTCGGCGGTGACGCGTCACTGAACGCGCCGGTGCGCGCCGACTCGGAATCCGGTGAGTGGCAGGACTGGCTCGTCGACGACCAACCCGATCAGGAAGAGCGTCTGGCCGAGAGCGAGGAAATGACGCTTCGCCGGGGGCTGCTCGAGGGTGCTCTCAAGTCTCTGACGGATCGCGAGCGTCAGATTTTCGAGGCGCGTCGGCTGCGAGAAGATCCCGCGACGCTCGAGGATCTGTCGGTCGAGTTCGGCGTTTCGCGCGAGCGTATCCGCCAGATCGAGGTTCGCGCCTTCGAGAAGGTGCAGCGGGCCGTGCAGAAGGCCAACGCCGCCGTCGAAAGCTCGGGCGTCAGCGCTTAACGCGAGGGCGTTAGTAATGAGTATCGATCGGGCGCCCATGCCCCGGGGCGCCCGATTTGATTCAGGCGGGCGGAGCTGCGCTATTTTAGGTCGATTTCCTTGTATCCACCGGCA
>LNEA01000471.1 GCA_001464855.1 Rhizobiales bacterium Ga0077530 | reverse complement strand
GACGCTCTCGATGAACGGCTGTCGGCCGAACTCGCCAAGGGCGGCGACCAGAAGACGCTCGTGATGCGGCTGGCCCAGGCCTATCTGTCGTTCACTCACGAGCGGCCGAAGCTATGGAACCTGCTGTTTGAGCACTACATGCCGGGCGGGACCGATACGCCCCCTTGGTACCAGGAAAAGCTCGAGCGCCTGATGAGCCGGGTCGAGACGGCGGTCGCTCCGATCTATCCGCCCGATGCCGTCCTCGAGCGTCAGCGCGCCGCGCGCGTGCTGTGGGCCAGTGTCCACGGCATCACTTCGCTGTCGACCGCCAACAAGCTGGCCAACGTCACCACGGAGGCCGCCGCCCTCCTGGTCTCCGACCTCATCAACAACTACCTCGCCGGCGTCGCCGTAAATACGGCTGGTGCAAAGGCCGTTCACTAGCGCCACGCGTACGGCTCCGCCTACGATCTCCGGGCTAAAAAACTACTGCGCGGGTTTTGCAGCGGGCGCGGAGTCGCTTGCCGGGATCGAGCCCGTCGCAATGGGGTTTGCGGGATCGGTGGAGGGGGTTTCAGTCGTCTGAGCGGGCTGCTGTGGCTTCCGCCAAGCCATCGCCGTGATGTCCCCGAAAACGCCGAACCACTTGTGATCGTGCGGGAGCATACGCTGGCGCAGGCCCGACCACATGTCGCGTGAACTCATACCGTCGATGAAGGTCTTCGTCGGGGGCGTTACGAACAGTAGCGCGACGGTCGCGACGGCCATGGCGACCGAGTGGTCGAGTCGGCGATGCGCGTGCCGAGCACGTCGACGCTGTAGATCTCGTCGAGCACGAGATGGACCATGTAGCCCATGAACATGAAGCCGGCGGCCAGCCACGCGACGCCTTCATGGCGGCCGAGCAGGTAGCGGTAGACGATCGCGGTGAAGAACGCGAAAAACAGCCCAGCCAGAATCGAGTGATAGATCCCGCGGTGGTAGGACATGCGGTGGAAGATGGCGTGCACGACATAGCGGAAGAACAGGAACGTGCCGATCGACAGCAGCCAGAGCTCCGCGATCGAGTATTTTTCGGCGAATGTAAAGAGCACCGCGAACGAGAAGAAGGCGGCGAGGCCCGCAAACATGGCGCGTCCGGCGCGCGAGTCCTTGAGGTCGATGTCGGGGAGGACGCTGCCGAGCACGCCGGCGAGGGTCACCGCCACGAGATTTTCCGGCGCGACGACGTCGGCAGCGAGCGTCAGGGTCGCGAGCATGCCGCTGGCCACGGTGCCGACACCGATGTGCGTTGCGAAGTTCGCCATGTCGGCCCCCGTTCCCGCCCTGATCATTGCGCAAGCGCGGGCAGCAGTCGCCCGCCCGAAACTGCACTCAGAGACGGACCAGATTCGCGCTGTCGAGGGAACCCGCGGGAAGGGGAAAGTTGTGGGGAGCGTGTAGCAATATTTGAATGGACTCGAGCGGGCGCCCCGCCGCATGAATGTCGCGAACGGTTGGGGCGCTGCGGAGTGGGCGCCGGTTGTGTCAGGCCAAGCCATTGGATGGCATGGGTCGTGCAAAGTTTGGATATCCGCTCGCTCGGGAACCGAGTCGGTTTGTTGCGGTTAACGTGTCCATAGTGTCGTGTAAGGGCGTAGCCATGTCGAAGGAATCCGAACCAATCGAGCTGCGCCCGCGGGCGACGGCGGATGGTCGCGTCGACGTCGCCAGCGTACGGTGGACGATTGAGCACATGCACAGCGAATTGGCTGGAAATACGGATCTTTCCCGTGTTCGCAACGCGCTGGCGATCGCGATGCTCGAACTCGACAAAGTGCAGCGTCAGGACGCGGTGTTGAGCGCGCCTGGTCTCGGCTGGTCGCACTACCTGCCGTGGCCGAACCGCGGTTAATTCATTTGTTCAGCGGACTGCGCGTGGGCTCTTGCGGCATTCGCGAGTGAAACCCGCGGACGCTCTAAGCGTTCGCAAGTGATACGATCCGTGCCAGAACGGCACTCTCCGGCCTCGCCATTTCCCCGACGATCGAGAAGTGATTGGCGTTCGGCACGAGCACGCATTCGGCTTTGACGCCGGCGCGGCTCCAAGCTTCGGCAAGCGCCAGGCTCTGGCGGATGAACTCCGCGCTCTCTTCCGCACCGACCGCGGCGACCATCGTTGCTGATGACGGCGGCGCGCGTCCGTGAATCAGGTCGATGGCGCGGGCGCTCGCCGCATCGAGGCGCAGGGCCTCGTTGAGCGATGTTCCGATCAACGGCGTCGGGTCGAAGACGCCGCTCAGCGCATAAGCGGATCGCACGAGGTCCTTGGGCACGCCTGAAACGGCGGACCAGTCCGTCGCCAGCATGGCCGCGGCGAGATGGCCGCCAGCCGAGTGGCCGACGACGACCGGGTGCGCCTTGGTGCGGTCATGGAGGACACGCAGGCATTGGCGGAGGTCGTCGACGATGGCGCTGACAGGCGCGGCTGGCGCGAGGGAATACGATGGGCAGGCCACATCGATGCCGCGAGCGTTGAGTGCGCGGGCGACGAAGCTGACGGCCTTGCGGTCGCCGCGCTGCCAGTAGCCGCCATGGATGTAGACGACGAGAGGGGCTGTACCCGAGCCGGCACGGCGCGCGCGAAAAAGGTCGAAGCGTTGCCGTTCGCCGGGTCCATAGGACTGGTCGGCGAGCATGTCGCCCTCAGCGCGCCATTCGGCCGATGCCTTGACGAGGGGTGCCGAGATCGCCTCGTGATCGGGAACGGCGCGGCGGTTGTTGTATTCGGCCTCGTAGTCGATGGCGGGCATGACGGCTCACTGTGAATGCTGCGGCCGAAGCCGAGGGCGGTCTCGGTAGACTTCACTTTCGCACCCGTTTGTGCAAGTCTTGATGGAGGGACACCGCTCCTTACCCCGGCACGCGCATCGCCGCCTCTGCCGCCCACACTCGGAGGCGGACATGGACCGGACCCCCATACAGACTGTGAAATTCGGGCGCGCAGCGCCGGGCATTTGCGTTCGCGACATCCAGGCGGCGTATGCATTCTACTCGGGCGTCTTCGGATTTCGGAAGGTATTCGAAAACGGTGATCCCGTGGGCTTCATGGTGCTGAAGAAAGATGGCGCGGAGATTCACCTGAACCAGCATCGCGATCACTGCGCATCCACGGTCAACGTACTGCACATGTTCGTCGACGATGTCGCGACTCTGTATGCGATCTGCGAGGCAGCGGGCGTGCGGATCATCAAGTCGCTCCGGGACAAGGACTACGGTCAGCGGGCGTTCGTGTTTGCCGATCCCGACGGCAATCGCATCGATGTCGGCGAGCGGATCGGAGCGACGAGCGCCTTGTGATGGACCCATCATCGGCCGCTATCATCGATCTTTATGAGCGTCACGCGCGGACGTGGGATGGCGAACGCGGGCGGTCGCTGATGGAGCGGGCGTGGCTCGACCGGTTTCGCGGTGTCGCCGGCGATGCTGCTCGAGTGCTCGATATCGGATGCGGCGCCGGCGAGCCGATGGCGGCGTATCTCATCGAGTGCGGCCACGCGATCACCGGCGTCGACAGCTCGTCCTCGCTGATCGAACTGAGTGCGGCTCGCTTTCCCGCGCACACCTGGATCGTCGCCGATATGCGCCGGCTCGCGCTGGCCAAGCGCTTCGGGGGCATCCTGGCATGGGACAGCTTCTTCCATCTGACGCAGGATGACCAGCGCGCGATGTTTCCCATTTTTCGCGATCACGCTGCGGAGGGATGCGCGCTGATGTTCACGAGTGGGCCGAGGGCCGGCGAGGCGATTGGAAGTTACCAAGGCGAGCCGCTGTATCATGCGAGCCTCGATGCGGCGGAGTATGAGGCGCTGCTGCATGCGAATGGATTCGAGGTTGTCCAACACACCATCGAGGATGCCGCGTGCGGCGGTCATACGGCGTGGCTGGCGCGGCCCGTCTGACCGACAAGGCGCGTACGCCACACGCAAGAGAGATGGCGGCGTCGTCCACACATCTGCTCCGGCCGTGCATAAGTGACAATGAGTGGCGGCGCCGTGTGTCGTCCCGGGCTAAGACAACACCAAGGGAGCCGGTCGGCGCTGGTTTGGCGGGGTGCCGGACCGAAGCGCCACGCACCTCATCAGCTTGAAATTCGGTTGCGGCATCGCCTGCGCCTGGGGCACCATTGCGGCTCGGGTGCAACGCCGCACCCCAAAACAACTCCATTTCACCTCCAGGAACGCCCGCCATGATGAAGCTGATGTCGTCGCCCCTGTCGCCTTACGGGCGCAAAGTCAAGATCGCCGCCCGGATGAAGGGCGTGGACAGCAAGATCGAACTTCTGCCGACAGACACCAACAAGGGCGATGACGCGCTGAACAAACTCAATCCGCTCGGCAAAATCCCGTGCCTGATCAGCGAAGACGGCATGGCGATCTTCGACAGCCACGTCATCTGCGAGTACCTCGACACGCTCAGCCCAAGTCCGGTGCTGTTCCCCAAAAGCGGTGCCGACCGCTTTCGCACGCTGACGCTCGGGTCCCTGGCCGACGGTATTCTCGATGCGGCGCTGCTGCTGGTGTACGAGGGACGCTTCCGGCCGGAAAATATGAAGGTGCAGGGCTGGGTCGATCGCCAGCAGGCCAAAGTCGATCGCTCGCTGGCGCTGCTCGAGACGGCGCCGCCCGCGTGGAAGGTCAGCCCGGACTATGGGCATCTGACAATGGCGGTTGCACTGGGCTATCTCGATTTCCGCCATGGCGGAAAGTGGCGCGCGGGCCATCC
>LNEA01000470.1 GCA_001464855.1 Rhizobiales bacterium Ga0077530 | reverse complement strand
AGCAGGCGCGGGCGAGAAAAGCAAGCGCCCGCCTAATGCAAATCGATCGGTTCGTCAAACAGGCGGGCATATTCGGCAAGTGCAAACCGATCCGTCATACCGGCGATGAAATCGGCAACGAAACGGGCGCGCCGGGCATCATCGAGAGGGGCAATCGGGCGCCCGCGACCACCCGGCAAGTGTGCGGGATCGGCCATGTAGGTGGCAAAAAGCGCTTCAACGACCTGCTCGGCCTTCCCCATCACGCGCATGATCCGCTCGCTGCGGTAGACGCGCTCGAACAAGAAGGCACGTAACCCCTCCAAGGCTTCGCGCTGCGTCGCCGGGAAGGCAACGACCGGCATCGTGGCCCTGCGGATGTCATCGGCGGACGTCGGCGCGAGGGCCTTGAGCCGTGAGCGAGTCTCGGCCACGACATGCTCGATCATCGCCGTGATCATGCCTCGGTTCACCTCGTAGAAAACGCGACGGTCGCGCTCGGCCGGGTCGTCGCGCGTGAGGAAATCGCCGCGCGCGGATGCGACCACCGCCGCCACGTAGTCGCCAGCCATCGGCGCCGTCGCCAAGTCAGCGAGGTGCAGCAGCCCAGCGCGGAGGCCATCGTCGATGTCGTGGTTGGTGTAGGCGATGTCGTCGGCGATCGCCGCGACCTGTGCTTCTGCCGGCGCGAAACGATCCAGCGCCAGCGCGTCCGCGACGCCGAGTTCGCCGATAAGCGCGCGCATTTCCGCACTTGCCTCCTCGGCCCCGGCGCGCGCGTACGGCCCGATCAGCGGCCCGTTATGCTTGGCGAGGCCCTCCAGCGTCTCGAAGGTCAGGTTGAGACCGTCGAAGCGCGCGTATTTGCGCTCGAGCTGGGTGACGATCCGAAGGCTGTGGGCGTTGTGATCGAAGCCGCCCCACGCACGCATGGCACGATCGAGCGCCCGTTCGCCGGCGTGGCCGAACGGCGGATGGCCGAGATCGTGGGCCAGCGACAGCGCCTCGGCGAGGTCCTCATCCAGGCCGAGCAGGCGCGCCATGGCGCGGGCGATCTGCGCCACTTCGAGAGAATGTGTCAGGCGGGTGCGAAAGTGATCGCCTTCGTGGTGCAGGAACACCTGCGTCTTGTATGTGAGACGCCGGAACGCCGTCGCATGGACGATCCGGTCGCGATCGCGCTGAAAAGGCGTGCGCATGGGGCAGGGCGGTTCGTCCAGCAGGCGCCCGCGGCTGGCGCTGGCGTCGAGCGCCCAGGCAGCAACCGGCCGCGCCATCGGGTGCCGCGCAGCCATGATCGAGGCCGAATTCCCGCTCTTTTTTGAACCGCTCACGAATCCCGGGCCCCTTGGCACTGGCATAGATGCCCCGCGCGGTCATGATACCGGCTCGCCCGCTGTTTGACATCGTCCCGGGGTGTCCTATTTATCGGTTGTGTATCCGCGTATTGCCCGCCCGGCTCAAAATCCCTTGGGTTAACGGGCGAAACGCACGCGAGGAGCCCACCATGACGGTTATCGAAGACCGGCCGCAGGTTTCGGTAACGGCGCGCGCCGCGCGACGGATCGCCGAAATCATCGCAGGTGAACCGAGCGCACGCGCGCTTCGTGTCAGAGTCGAGGGCGGTGGTTGCTCGGGATTCCAGTACAAGTTCGACCTCGTCGCCGGAAGCGAGCCGGACGACATCGTGATCGAGCGCGAGGGTGCGACGGTTGTGATCGACGAGATGTCCGTCGGTTATATGGAAGGATCTGAGATCGATTTCGTCGACGAGTTGATTGGCGCGTCGTTCAAAATTCAAAATCCGAACGCCACCGCGGCGTGCGGCTGCGGCACCAGCTTCTCGATCTGATCAGAATCAGCGAAGTTCTGGCGGCGCACCGTAGAACCAGCCGAATATCAATGCGAGCAGCATCACCGGTATGATCGCGCAGGTCAGCGCGAACGTGCGGCGGCCAAACTTGAGCCCGAGCCAGGCACCAGCCACACCGGCAAGTGGCATCAGCCAGAGCAGGACGAACGGATATTCGAAGAGTTCTTCGAACGACGTCCCGCGCCGGACCGGCATCCAGGTCGCCCACGCGATCGGCTCGACGATGTAGAGCGAAATCGCGGTCCATGCGAAGAGCACGGTCATCGCGATAACGGCGTTCACCAGCATCAGGAACGTCATGAAGCTGGTCGGCCGGATAGATGCGCGCGTACCATCATCGTAGTATGAGATTGTCACGGGCGGCCTCGACGTCGATCGTCCGAATACCGAATGGGCTTCAGTGGCACGAATGTAGCTGGCCCAGGTAAACGGGGAGTTACCAACCGCGTCACATCAGCCAGCAGTGACTCGAGTTTAGTATATTCCACCGATCAGCCAACACTGGGGAGCGGCACGGCGCCATGCGGATCGCCACTTGGAATATCAACGGCGTCAAGGCGCGGATCGACAACTTGCTGACGTGGCTTGCGGAAACGCGCCCCGATGTCGTCTGCCTGCAGGAAATCAAATCCGTTACCGAGGGTTTCCCCACCGAACGGATCGCCGAGGCGGGGTATCAGGCCGCCGTCCACGGCCAAAAGGGCTTCAACGGGGTCGCGCTGCTGTCGCGCTGGCCGATCGAGGATGTCGTCATCGGGCTGCCGGGTGAGCCCGATTCGGGACAATCGCGCTACATCGAAGCACTGGTGACGGGAGATGCGGGCATCGTCCGGGTCGGCGGTCTCTACCTGCCGAACGGCAATCCGATCGGCACCGAGAAATTCTCCTACAAGCTCGCCTGGATGGAGGCCTTCGAACGCCATGTGCGTGAGCGCTTGAAGCTCGAGGAGCCGCTGGTTGTCGCCGGCGACTACAACGTCATCCCAACGCCCATGGATGCCAAGCGCCCGGACGCCTGGGTGAACGACGCGCTGTTCCAGCCGCAAACGCGCTCCGCGTACCAGCGGCTAACCGGGCTCGGCCTGACCGATGCGATACGCGCCTGCCATCCGGGCCCCGGGGTCTACACATTCTGGGACTATCAGGCCGGGGCTTGGCAGAAGGACGACGGCATCCGCATCGACCACCTGCTGCTGTCGCCGCAAGCCGCCGACCGCATGACCACCTCGGGAATCGATCGTTTTACGCGAGGCTGGGAAAAGCCGTCGGATCATGTGCCGGCGTGGGTGGAGCTGCGCTGAAGGAGAACCGTGATGGCCGGCCGGCCACCGTCCAAGTCAAGCAAGCCCAGAGCGAACGCCAAGACGGCGCTCCCTGAGCCGAAAGCGCGCACCCACGATGCCGCGCCCAAACTTCTTTCCGGCGGCAATCCCCAGATAGCCAAGGGCACGGGCGACGCACCCGTGCAGGCCTATATCGCGGCCATGCCGGACTGGAAACAGGGCATCGGTCGACGCTTGGACGCGCTCATCGTTGGTGCCGTCCCCGGCGTGCGCAAGGCGGTGAAATGGAACTCGCCATTCTATGGCGTCGACGACGGGGTGTGGTTCCTCAGTTTTCATTGCTTCGCGAAATACATCAAAGTCGCGTTCTTCCGCGGCGCGGCACTTCATCCTGTCCCGCCCGGGACGTCCAAACAGCAAGACGTCCGCTACCTCGACGTCTACGAGGGCAAGCTCGACGAAGCCCAATTCGTCGATTGGGTGAAACAAGCGTGCAAGTTGCCGGGAGAGAAGATGTGA
>LNEA01000469.1 GCA_001464855.1 Rhizobiales bacterium Ga0077530 | reverse complement strand
TTCGGCGGCGCGGGCGGCCTGTTCTGTGCGTCGCGTCTCTTCGGCCAAGCGGGCGCTGGCTTCGGCCTGGCGCAATGCGTTGATGCGCTTCTCCTCCGATTGCCGGCCTTCCTCCGCGAGGCGCGCGTTCTGCGCACGACGCGTCTCTTCGGCGAAACGGGCGGCCTCGATGCGGCGCGCTTCCAGTTCCCTTTCATCGGCTATACGCCGTGCGTCGGCGGCCTTGCGCGCTTCATCCGCGGCGGTGCGCTCGGCCGAGAGCCGCAGTGCTTCGGCAGTGCGGCGCATGTCCTCGGCGTTGCGGGCTGCTTCGTCGGCGACGCGCGAAGTTTCGGCGGCACGGCGCGCCGTTTCCGCTTCCTGGGTTTCGCGGGCGATCCGCGCCGCATCGAGCCGCGCGGCTTCGGCTTCGAGCTGGCGACGTTCCTCGGCTTCGGACTTGGCGCGGGCGAGCATCTCGGCTTCCCATTTCTTTTGCGCCTGTTCCGTCGCGACTTTGTCCGTTCTTTGCCGCGTCCTTGCGCGCGGTCTCGGCGGCGCGCGCGCGCTCGGCATCCTCGGCGAAGCGCTGCGCGAGCGCATGGCCGGGATTGCTGGCAGGATCCGCGAGGATCGGCGTGGCGATCGATGCCGAGAGCGCCGCCGCCGTCGCGATGGTCATAAGGATCGGTTTCCCGATACGGCGGAGGGTCGGTTGAATAACTAAAGGGCTCAACGCGCGACGAATGATACGTGCCACCGCTGCCACTCCATCGATCTGTCGACAATGAATAGTCGGGCGGCGCGCCGGCGATGGCGCAGCCGTTTCTTCAAATACGCAGTACGGATTATGGGTACGCCTTGATTCAGGCGGCACCGCGGAGATCCGATGAATGCAAGGTGAATTGCACTCATTCCGGCAGTAACGCGGCGTCCCTTTTCATTCCGTCGCGATAGCTAGGATATAATAGCGTCACCCCGAGCGCCGACTTGATGCGGGCGTTAGAGGTGCGCTTGCACTCGGAGTAGAAGCTGCGCGCCATCGGCGTGAGGTCGGCGGAGTCAAAATCAATCAGCGGTGGTGCAGGCAACCCGAGTTGGGCTGCGGCGTAGACGAGCACCTCATGCGACGGCGCCGGTTCGTCGTCGGTGACATTGTAAATCGCGTG
>LNEA01000468.1 GCA_001464855.1 Rhizobiales bacterium Ga0077530 | reverse complement strand
ATCCGCGGCTGGTGGCGACGCGCCCGATCGACATACATTTGATCGAGGAACCGATCGTGATCTATTCGGCGTCGCAGGATTTTCCGCAGGAGGAGGGGCCAGTCGGGCCGCCGCCGTTGACAGCGCCGACCTCCTGAGCGGCAATAAACGCCTGCTGTGAGACAGGAGCGGGAAATGACGACTTGGCTCGAGCCCGACGGCGGAATCGGCGTCCGCATGGGCGACCAACTCAAGGCGCGCCTGGGCACTGGCCGGATCATCCGGGCGCCGGGCGCGCACGATGCGATGGCCGGTCTCATCGCCCGCGACGCGGGCTTTGACGCGCTTTATGTGTCGGGCGCGGCGGTGACGGCGAGCCGCGGGCTGCCGGACCTTGGCGTGCTGACGATGGAAGAGCTTACCAGCACCGTGCGGTCGATCGCGCGGGCGACGGGACTGCCGTTGATTGTCGATGGCGACACCGGCTACGGCGAAGCGCTCAATGCCATGCGGCTCGTGCGCGAACTCGAAGACGCGGGTGCGGCGGGCGTTCACATCGAGGATCAGGTGCTGCCGAAAAAATGCGGCCACCTCAACGACAAGACGCTGATCCCGACCGAGCAGATGGC
>LNEA01000467.1 GCA_001464855.1 Rhizobiales bacterium Ga0077530 | reverse complement strand
CGGAGGGTCTTGAAGGCGCGATCGACCGCGCGCGCGCCTACGCAGCGGCTGGTGCCGATGTCGTCTTTCCCGACGCGCTGACGAGCCTCGATCAGATCCGCGCGTTCGCTGCTGCCGTGCCGGTGCCAACGATGTGCAACATGACGGAGTTCGGGCGCACGCCGCTGATCGACGCGGCGAGCCTCGAAGCCGCCGGTATCGGTATCGTCATATGGCCGGTTTCGTCGTTGCGTATTGCCGCCTTCGCGATGGAAGCGTTCTTTGCCGGACTCGCCAACGATGGCACGACGGCGCCGCAGCTCAATCAGATGCAGACGCGAAAGCGCCTCTACGAATTGATCGGCTACCACGACTACGAGGCTCTCGATGCCTCGATCGTCAAGAGCATCGCGCCCGACGCACCGGGGTAGCGATCATTCCGTTGCTGTCCGTTCGAGGTGCGCGAGGATCAGCGGGTAGA
>LNEA01000466.1 GCA_001464855.1 Rhizobiales bacterium Ga0077530 | reverse complement strand
GAGATCCGCGTGACGCTGCCCAAGGTTTCAGTGCCGGTCCGGGCGATCTGGGGAGCGGAGGACCAAACCGCGTGGCCATCGGTCGATGCCCGCTACGATGTCCTGCGCGAGGGGCATCCAGAACTCATCACGCGGACCGTGCCGGACGCCGGCCATTGGGTCATGTATGAGCAGCCAGCGGCCTACACCGCGGCGCTGCTGGAGGTCCTGGCGCTCGATTGATCGAGGGCCGAAATGGGCCTTGGATCGGCTCGTTTCGCCTGGCGTTTTGCTCCTTTGGCGCCACGCGCCGACCCCTGCGGACCGGGCGGGCGGGGCTACTCCGGGCAGGACTTGCAAACGCCGGAGCGGTCTGATACCCACCTGCTGCGGACGGAGAGATGGCCGTCGCTCGACAGAGCGGTTCGGTCATTTTCATTTGTCCCTGTGCGGTCGTGGCGGAATTGGTAGACGCACTACCTTGAGGTGGTAGCGCTCACAAGGCGTGGAGGTTCGAGTCCTCTCGACCGCACCAATGTTCGGTAAGGCATGGAGCCACCTGTAAGGAGGCCGATGCGTGGGCCGGGCGTTACGTCAGCACTGTGGCTGTCACCCGCTCTACCGATAGCGGAACTACTTTCAGCCAGCGATGCGCGCAGGCGGAACCTCTACATCCATCTCAACGCCTGCCATCATCCTTTCGTCCCGCTGATGGACGCAGCGCGCAAAGACGGCGCCGATACCTAACAACACCGGCATATCCAGCGTGGGTGACGGCAGTCCCGACCGCGAGAGCTCATCAAGCGTCATCGCGTGGCGCTGTTCGTTTGACCGCGTCAGCCCCGCGACTGCGACAACCGGCGTCGCCGAAGGCAGGCCTTCCGCGATCAGCCTCAAGGCGATGTCCTTCGCCGTTCGTCCGCCCATGTAGAACGTCAGTGTCGTTCCCGGATCCGCGAGCCCCCGCCAATCAAGATCGCGCGGAAGCTCTCCGTTGCGTGCGTGGCCGGTGACGAAGCGCACCGAGTGCGCGCCGTCGCGATGCGTGAGTGACGTCTTGAGTTGCGACGCCATCGCTGCGGCGGCGGTGATCCCTGGCACGACGGACACGGGAATGCCGGCGGCTTCGAGTTCCGCGATCTCCTCGCCCGCACGACCAAAAACCATCGGATCGCCGGACTTCAGGCGCACGACATGCTTGCCTTGCTTCGCCAACTTCGTCATGAGCGCATTGATGTCTTCCTGCTTGCAGCTCCTCTTTCCCCCGCGTTTGCCGACCAGCATTCGCTTTGCTTCCCGCCGCGCAAGTTCGAGCACGTCGTCCGAGACGAGGTCGTCGAACAGAATCACGTCGGCGGACTGAAGCGCGCGCACCGCGTTGATCGTGAGCAATCCCGCGTCGCCCGGCCCCGCGCCGACAAGTGTCACGCGACCACTTTCGCCCGCCGATCCCGAAGCGATCCTGCTGATCAACGTGGCGATTCCATTCCGAACACGATCGGGCGGCGCTGCGCCGAACGCCTTCTCCGCCAGCCAATCCCAGAAGGCGCGCCTCTGATGCCCTGGCGCGAGCGCCGCAGTCACAGCGCCGCGCACCTCTTTAGCAAGGGCACCCCAAGCTGCGAGCGACGGCGGTAACAACGTCTCGATGCGCCGCCGTATCGCCTGTCCCAGGATAGGCGCGGCACCCTCCGTCGAGATCCCAACGACGACAGGCGAGCGATTGACGATCGAGCCGAATTGAAACTGGCAGAATGCGGGCTTGTCGATGACGTTGAATGGCACACCCGATGAGTGCGCGGCGTCGCGGAAGGCGCGCGCTTCGTCATTGGTCTCGGCATCGGCCACGGCGATCGCGGCGCCAACCAGGTCGCCGGCCACCCACGCACGATCATGAAGCGTGAGCGTGCCGGCAGCAGCACCGCGTGCCAGCATCGCCCCCATCTCCGCGTCGATCTCGAGGGCGTAGATATCGACACGAGCACCGGCCGCGGCCAACAGCTCCGCTTTCCAAGCCGCCGCCGCACTTCCTCCGGCGATCACGGCACGCTTGCCATCGAGACCCAGGAACACCGGTAGCGTCGCGAGCGCGCGCATGCGCGTCGGCGCCATCTCAGACGGCCTTTTCGAGGTGACTTTCATGGATCAGCCTTCCGATCTCGGCGCGGCAAGAGCCGCAGTTCGTCCCAGCCTTCACGCAGGCGCCGACAGCCGCGACCGTCGTGCAGCCCTTCGCCACGATGGCGTGAATGATTTCGTTGTGGCCGACGTCGAGGCACGCGCAGACGATGCGTCCGCGTTCCGGTGCGTCGGTTCCGGGCCGCCCAGCGAGTAAGCGGAGGCGAACCGCGGGCGCGATCTCCTGATTGAGCTGATCGACGATCCACGTCCGCGAAATTGCGAGCGGAGCGGCAGAGGCGAACAGAAGTCCTGCGCAGCGACCATCCGCGAAGAGCGCGAAACGATGGCGACCGGCACGTGCATCATGATAGGCGAGACGCTCCACATGTTGCTGCTCGGGATCGGGAAGAACGGTTGTAGCGAACGCCTCCCAATCCGGTTGCTCCGCGAGCCCAGCGAATTCGACACGCCACCCACCGGAAGCGAGCGGCGCAACCGCCCAGTAGTCGGCGACAGCTTTCGGTGGTCGGACCGTCGTAATGGCAAAGGCGTGCCAAAGGGCGGCGTACCGACGGATGCGCGACGGCGTGAATTTCAGCTCCGGCTGGCCGGAGATCGGATCGACATTGGCGATCATCAGCGCGTCAACGCGGCCGGCGCTCGCGTACTGTTCCGACCAGTGCATGGGCACAAAGATCGAGCCACGCTTCTGCTGCATTGTCACAACGACGCGAGCGACGATGCGTCCATGCTCACTCTCGACGACGGCGAGGTCGCTCGCGGCAACACCGGCCACGCTCGCGTCATCGGGGTGGATCTCGACGAACGGCTCGGCGAAGTGGCTCATCAGGCGCGGCGCCTTGCCGGTTCGCGTCATCGTGTGCCACTGGTCACGCACGCGGCCGGTATTGAGCACGAGAGGGTAATCGTCGCTCGTGCGCGAAGCGGGGCCACAAAACGGCGTCGGCACGAACCGCGCTCTTCGATCTGGCGTGTAGAAACGCCCGTTTGCAAAGAACCGGGTCATTGACGGCGATGCGTGATGCGCGCGCGGCCATTGAAAGGGTTCGAGCGCATCGTATGCCACAGATGAAATCGCCGAGTACGCCGAAATATCGAGATCGCGCGTGCCGTCGTTGCCGACGCCAGTGAGCGCGGCGTGCTCGGCGAAGATCTCGTCGGGTCCCGCATAGTCAAAGGCCTCGGCAAAGCCCAGGCGCTTGGCGACTTCGCACAGTTGCCACCAGTCCGGCTTCGTGTCGCCCGGGCTTGGCAGAAACGCGCGCTGCCGGGAGATGCGTCGCTCGGAATTCGTCACGGTTCCCTGCTTTTCGCCCCACGCCGCGGACGGCAGCAGGACATGCGCGTGCGCGGTCGTGTCGGTATGGCGAAGGACGTCGGAGACAACCACGAAAGGGCACGCATCGAGCGCTTCACGCACGCGGTCGGCTTCCGGCAGGCTGTCGACAGGGTTGGTCCCCATGATCCACAGCGCTTTGACCTTGCCGGCGCGCACCGCTTCGAACAATTCGACCGCCTTGTAGCCGGGCCGTTCCGCGATGCGCGGCGATTGCCAGAACTGCTGTACGATCTTGCGGTGATGCGGATCGCCGAGTTCCATGTGTGCGGCGAGCATGTTCGAAAGCCCGCCGACCTCGCGACCACCCATGGCATTCGGCTGGCCGGTGACCGAGAACGGTCCGCTTCCGGGCGTACCGATGCGGCCCGTCGCCAGATGGCAGTTGAGGATCGCGTTGACCTTGTCGGTGCCGGCGGTCGATTGATTGACGCCCTGACTGTAGACGGTGACGACGTCGCTCACAGGTAGATCGGTACCGTGCGCGATTTCGCTCAGCATCAAGCCGCTTGCGGCATCCAGCGCATCGCCCAGTCCAGTCGTAAAGTTGGCGATGTACGATTGATCGAAGCGGCCGGCAGCAGACAGGTGCGCGAGGAGGCCGTTGAACAGCAGCACATCCATTCCGGGCGCGATGGCCAGGTGCAGATCCGCGATCTCCGCCGTAGCAGTGCGGCGCGGATCGATCACGACCACCTTGATGTCGCGCGTTTCGCGGGCCGCGGCCAGCCGCTGATAGAGGACCGGATGGCACCACGCGAGATTAGATCCGACCAATACGACGAGATCCGCGAGTTCGAGATCTTCATACGTTCCGGGCACAGTGTCGGAGCCGAATGCACGCTTATGGCCGGCCACCGAAGACGCCATGCACAAGCGCGAATTGGTATCGATATTCGCCGAGCCAATGAATCCCTTTATCAGCTTGTTGGCGACATAGTAGTCCTCCGTGAGGATCTGGCCGGAGGCATAGATCGCGACGCTGTCGGGGCCGTATGCGTCGATCGCTTCGCGGAATTGGCGCGCCACGAGGTCCAGGGCGGTTGGCCAATCCGCAACCTCGCCGTACACAAGCGGCGTCAGCACGCGATCTCCGAGCGAGAGCGTTTCGCCGAGAGCAGCCCCCTTCGAGCACAATCGGCCGAAGTTCGCGGGATGATCGGGATCACCCTTGATCTCGGCGGATTCCGCCGGGCCGTCGCCTTTGATGACCGGTCGAGCGAGAACGCCGCAACCCACCCCGCAGTAGGGGCAAGTTGTTCGTGTCCACCCGTCGTCTGCCATACGCCGCCTCGTCTATGTGGTGCTCGCCGGAGCCAGAACCGATCCGTCGAGCAGCACGCGTCCGGCCTCCTGCTTCAGGCGGTACGCTTTCACCTGACCGCTATCGGCACCTTGCGCGAGCCCGCTCACGAGCGAGATCACCCAGTTGTGCAGAGGGCACGTCACGGCACTGTCGTGGACGATGCCTTGGCTGAGCGGCCCACCCTTGTGCGGACAGCGATCGTCGAGTGCGAAAAGCTCATCTTGCGCCGTGCGAAAGATGGCGATGCAGCCAAGGGGTGTCTTGACCACGCGCGCGCCCTGCTGCGGGATATCGTCGAGGCTGCCGATATCGATCCACGCGCCTTGCATCATGGTCATTGCGCTGCCTCCATCCGCGCGAGATCGGCCATGGGACGGAACTCGTGAGCATCCTTTCCTTGTGCGCGCTCGGCCCAGGGATCCACCTGCGCAAATTTTTGAGAGTGAACGAAGCGCTCGAACAGCGCCTTGCGCCCCTCCAGATCGTCGACCACGAGGGCGCGGATCGCGTCGATGCCTGTGCGCTTGGTCCACTTGTAGATGCGCTCGAGGTAGCGCCCGCGCTCGCGGTAGAGCTGGACGAGCGCAACGATGATCTCGAGCGTCTCGTCTTCCGTGTCCGCATGACACAAGACTTCGGTGCC
>LNEA01000465.1 GCA_001464855.1 Rhizobiales bacterium Ga0077530 | reverse complement strand
GCGGCGCCCGGCTCGAAGATCGCCAACGATTTCTACGCGATGATCGACGGCTATCTGGCGCGCCTCGACGCGCTCGGCTGCGTCGTCGTCGCGACCGCCGACCATGGCATGAACGACAAGTACCTCTCGGATGGATCGCCGGATGTCCTCTATCTCGAGCCGCTGTTCGACGGTC
The DNA here is from genome assembly GCA_001464855.1 of Rhizobiales bacterium Ga0077530. GTDB lineage: Bacteria > Pseudomonadota > Alphaproteobacteria > Rhizobiales > Hyphomicrobiaceae. The sequence continues at coordinate 2,494 of LNEA01000465.1, read as the reverse complement.
TGATTGGCGCGGGCAAGGCGCGCGTCATCCTGCCGATCACGGATCCCTATGTCGCGCACCACGGCGCGCTCGGTTCATTCGCGACCGTCTACGTGCCGCCGGGTACCAACGTCGCCGACCTGACCAGCAAGCTGCGCGCGACGCCTGGCATCGAGCGCGTGCTGTCGCGCGAGGAAGCGTGCGCCGAATTCGAACTGCCGCCCGATCGGCTCGGCGACATCGTCGTCATCTCGACCCGCCACAAGACACTCGGGACCGCCGCGGCCAAACACGATCTGTCGGGTTTGACCGAGCCGCTCCGCTCGCACGGTGGGCTCACCGAGCAGCGCGTTCCAATGATCTCCAATCGCAAAATCAAGCTCGATCAGGGTCATCGCCTGCGCACGTTCGATGTGTTCTCCGTCGCGCTCAACAATACGTATTGAGGTGCAACCATGAATGTCATGACCAAGATTGCAGCCCGCACCGAATCCATGCGCATCGCGGGAAAGCATGTCTCGACAGATGACGTCGTCGAGGTTCGTAACCCCTACGACAACTCGCTCGTCGGTACGGTGCCGATGGCGCGGCCAGAGCATGTGCGCGAGGCCTTCGCGAAGGCCAAGGCGTTCAAGCCGAAGCTGTCGCGCTATGAACGCCAGCAGATTCTGCTTAGGACCGCCGAGATTCTCTCCTCGCGCCGCGAACAGTTCGCCAAGCTGATCTCGGCGGAATCGGGTTTGTGCTGGAAGGACGCCATTTACGAGGCGACGCGCGCCTACGACGTCTATTCGTTCGCCGGCCAGCTCTGCATCAAGGACGACGGCGAGCAGTTTTCCTGCGACATCTCGCCAAACGGCAAGGCGCGGAAGATCTTCACGACGCGCGTGCCGTTGATGGGCGTCATTTCGGCGATTACGCCCTTCAATCATCCCCTCAATATGGTAAGCCACAAGCTCGCGCCGGCGATCGCGACGAACAACCGCGTGGTGCTGAAGCCGACCGAGCTGACGCCGCTGACAGCACTCGCGCTCGCCGACGTCCTGTACGAAGCCGGACTGCCGCCGGAGATGTTGTCCGTCGTGACCGGCAATCCCGGCACGATGGGTGATTCGATGATCACCGATCCCGATTGCGACCTGATTACCTTCACGGGTTCGGTGCGGGTCGGAAAGTACATCGCGGAGAAGGCCGGCTACCGGCGCATTGTGCTCGAACTTGGCGGCAACGATCCGCTGATCGTGATGGAGGATGCCGATCTCGACAAGGCGGCCGAGCTTGCGGTGCAGGGTGCGACCAAGAATTCCGGCCAGCGCTGCACGGCGGTCAAGCGCATCCTCGTCGTCGAGAGCGTCGCGGACGCCTTTTCCAAGCTCGTCGTCGAGAAGGCGAAGAAACTCAAATTCGGCAATCCCGCAGATCCGACCGTCGACATCGGCACGGTCATCAATGAGCGCGCCGCCAAGATATTCGAAGCGCGCGTGAATGATGCGGTGAAGCAAGGCGCGGAAGTGCTGTACGGCGCCAAGCGCGAAGGTGCGCTGTTCCCACCCACAGTCGTCGATCGCATTCCCTACATGGCGGAGCTGGTGCACGAAGAGACCTTCGGCCCGGTCATTCCGATCGTCCGTGTCCCCAACGACATCGCCGAGGTGATCCGCATCTCCAACTCGACGGCCTACGGGCTCTCGTCGGGCGTGTGCACGAACCGCCTCGACTACATCACGCGCTTCATCGCAGAACTCGATGTCGGCACGGTCAACGTATGGGAAGTCCCCGGTTACCGGATCGAGATGTCGCCGTTCGGCGGCATCAAGGACTCGGGGCTCGGCTACAAGGAAGGCGTGTGGGAAGCCATGAAAAGCTTCACCAACGTGCGCACCTATTCGCTGCCCTGGCAGGCGTGATCGCGATCGCGCCGTGCTTTGAAGCCGACAACGACCAGCAACGTGAGGTGATGAGCGAGGCCGGCCCCGGTCGCCACAGAAGCGGCAAAAAAGAGGGCCGGTAACAACTAGAAAGTGGATAGTGGAGGAAACCAGGAAATGGAACGCCGGAAATTTCTAGCGGCTGTGGGTGCAGCCTTTGCCGTCGGTGCGGTCCTCGCAGCGGCGCCCGCGATGGCTCAGCAGAAAGAGATCAAGTGGAAACTGCAGAGCGCCAACCCGACGGGCACGCCGCACGACGTTCTGTTGAAGCAGCTTGCGACCAATATCGACCAGATGTCGGCAGGTCGTCTCAAGATCGAGATCATGCCGAGCGGCGCCGTCGTCAACCCGAATGAGATTCTCGACGCGGTCAGCAAGGGGCTCGTCGACGCCGGCCAATGGTGGACCCACTACGCGATTGGCAAGAGCCCGGCCGGAGGGCTGTTCAGCGCGCCACTCGGCGGATCAGGAAGCGGGCTCGACCAGAACACGCATATCGCCTGGTATCTCAAGGGCGGCGGACGCGAACTCTACATCGAATACTACACCAAAAATCTGCGTGCCGACGTGATGCCGTTCCTCTATGC